>JAZRLW010000167.1:0-14292 GCA_045647025.1 Eubacteriales bacterium | reverse complement strand
ACTGCCTTTACGGGCTCCTTAACCTCTGTCTTTTGGGGAGCGGGCTTTTGGGGTACGGCAGGCGCTTGGGGTACGGGCTGTGGTGCGACCTGCTGACGGGGGGCGGTGAGAGAGCCGTCCTTTGCCTTTTGCTCTATAAGGCTCATTCTGGCGGAGAGGGCATCCGTATCGGCGCCCAGCTCGGGAATGGCGCACCTGAGCAGGCATACCTCCGTATCTCCTCTCTTATTTATGCTCTGGCGGAGGAGGACGTAGTTATCCCTGAGTCTGTTCATAATGTATATTATATGCTCGGGGGTGTATTTGCGGCTTTCGGCAATATACTTTTCCGCATCCTTCTGGGTAAGTCCCAGAATAGCGGCAGGGTCATTTGCCGTTCTTGCCACCAAAAGCTTACGGTAAAACTCCGAAAGGTCGGAGCAAAGAAGGCCGAATTCCTTTGATGATGCGTAAAAATCGGCTACGGTAGAGTATATTTTCTGTATATCTTTTGCTGCCACGGCGGAGGAAAGGGCGAAAAGCTCGTTTTCGTCGCATACGCCGAGGACACTTTTTACCTTTTGGGGGTCTGCTATATCTATTACCTTTTCAAGGACGGACAGGGAGTCTCTTGCCGAGCCGTCGCCAAGGACGGCAACGGTGTCTATAGACTCGTCGTCAAGGGTCTTGCCCTCGGCCGCAACAATGCCGTGAAGGAAGGACTTCAGCTCGTCCTTTGACAGTCTTGACATATCAAATCTCTGGCATCTTGAACGGACGGTGGCGGGTACTTTCTGAATTTCGGTTGTCGCCAGGATAAATACTGCGTGGGCAGGGGGCTCTTCGATGGTCTTGAGCAGGGCGTTAAATGCCCCTGAGGAGAGCATATGTACCTCGTCGATAATGTAGACTCTATACTTTGCGTCGAGGGGAGGGTATACCACCTCGTCTATTATTCTGCGGATATCGTCAACGCTGTTGTTTGAGGCTGCGTCCATTTCGGTGACGGCAAAAACGTTCCCCTCCATTATTCCCTTGCAAGAAGGACAGCTGTTACAGGGGTTTCCGCTGACGGGAGCCTCGCAGTTTATGGCTCTGGCAAAGATTTTTGCGCAGGTGGTCTTGCCCGTTCCTCTGGTACCCGTGAAAAGGTAGGAATGGGATATCCTGTTTGTAATTATCTGATTTTTAAGGGTTTCGGTGACCGCCGATTGACCTTTTACTTCGTCAAAGGTAAGGGGGCGGTATTTTCTGTAAAGTGCGTAATACATAATACCAAACCATATTGAAATTTTAATGGGTTATAAAAAAAGAAGCGGGGACCTTGCTGCGCACCTCGAAATTTGCTTAATGCTGCTCAGTTCCCTGCCTGACATGGTTCACAACACAAGGTCACGCAAGACCCGCTTCAAGATATATTATATACTATTTCTATAGAATAATCAATAACTAAATTGTGACATTTTATAGGGCCACCTTCCTTGCGGGAAAAGAGAGGCAATATTTGGGCGTATCTTGACTTATGAGAAAAAATATGTTATAATATAAGGTATAAAAGTGAAAATGCGCTCTTTTTCGGAAAAGTCGTCCATCTTTGGCGGCTTTTAAGAACAGATAGTGAAAGGAAATCTCATTATGAGCAAAAAGTGTGACAGATGCGGCGCTGTGTGTTCCGATGCGGAAACCTTCTGCTCGGTATGCGGCACGGCTCTTCCCCGAAAGGAAGAGGTTCAAGCTCCGCAGAATAAAGGCTCGGGGAAAAGACTTCAGCGTCTTAAAAGACAGCAGGACGAAAACATCTTTTCAGCCAATCTTCTCCTGTCCTCATTTATCGACGGTGACGTTTTTTACGCCCAAAGGTCGGTTTGGTCGGAGCTTTTGGTTGCGGTATTCCCAATATTAGCCTATGTTTTTCTGTTTTTACATATAGGACTTGACAAGTTCTTTCTCTCCTATATCGGCGGGGGAAAGGTCCTTCTCTTTGTAGGCCTGGGTATAGCTTACGGCCTTGCTACCGTTCTTTTAAAGGCGGGTGCGGCTGTAGGCGCAGGTATGATAGAAAACAAGGGCAAGCCCACGGTGAACTTCTTTGGGTGCGTAAGGTCTGTGGGCCTTTTCCATTGTATTCCCGCTGTTCTGGCCCTTTTCGGCGTTCTTCTTCGTCTTATCTTCAGCTGGAGCAGCCTTACCTTTGGTATAGCATCCTTGCTTATAAATCTCTATCCTTACTATACTCTCCTGGAAGCCAGACTTAAGAACAAGTATTTGGCTCTGGGCACGGTGACGGTTGTTGGCTTTATTCAGTGCCTCTTCGTAGCGCCTTTGCTCTTTGCCAAGTTTGTCTGAAAGGAGGAGCCGTATGAAAAACTACTTTTCTCTTAACCGTATCATAGGGCTTTGCTCTATGTTGGTATTCGTTCTTTTCGTTACCTTCGGTTCTTCTCTTACCCTTGCAAAGGGAATACTTTTCTTTCTTCTGGGCCTGATTATTTCAGGTGCCGCCTTCTACATAATCAATCTCAGCGTTCCCAAGGCGGGGGATGAATGTTGGCTGGCCATGACTCCCTTTGTGGGAATTATGGTTCTTTGCAGTATGATTTTGGGCTGGGACGTATATCTTCCCTTTATTGTTTGCGGATTTTTGGCTCTGGCTATGTCCGCCGCTTCAAGGTATATCCGTAAGGCAAGTGCCAAGCAGCAGGGAGATGCTGCCCCCGAGCTGACCTTCAAGAGTCTTGTTCCCATTCTTAAGATATTCGGAACGTCCTCCGCTGCGGCGTTGATGTTCATTTGTATATGCGGATTTGTGGAGGTGCTCGTATGACGATAAAATATATGGGCAAGCATCTGCTTTCCGCTCTTCTGTGTCTTGGGCTTATATTTTGTCTGGGAACGGCAATCTTCGCCGTTGACGATACTCCCGTTGATGGAACGGACGGAGTAGTTACCGATCCTCTTCTCTCCGATGGTGACCCTGTGGAGAGTGAGCCCGCTGATCCCCAACAGCCCGATACCCCCGGGGTTAAGGAGCTTGACAGCTGTATTTGCGGCCGTCCCTACTACACCGCCGACGGTGACAAGCATTATAAATACGACTGTGTCGGTTGCGGCGAAAACCTTTATATGTGTAAATGCGACTGCTGGTGCGGCTCTGACAGCTATTCGGGTATAAGCAGTATAGGTACACAGCAACTTTATTGTTCCGAATGTAAAAAAGCCTGCGACCAGTGTATCTGCGCAGACAAGGAAATTGCTCTTTTAAGGGAGAGCGAGATACGTAGCGGTGTGCTTTCCGTTTTAGGCGTGGAAAAGCCCAAGAGCGTATTCCCCATACTCTTCCTTCTCATATTCACCCTCGCTCTCTGTGGGCTGGGTATTTACGGCTATCTTTATACATACGGTAGGGAAATGCCCCAAGTTCCCGAAAAGAAGCCTTCAGGTGTTGGGGCGAGGATTCAGCCCGTTGTTCAAAAACAGGTCACTGCCCCCGTGCGTGTTCCTCAGATCCCCGAACAGTTGCCCCTTAAGGGCAGAGCTCCCGCCATAGGCCTTTATGCCGCCTCGGTATATAACGTCAGCGGTCGCAGAGCCTCTGCTCCCGGAGCCTACCCCCTTGCGGGAACCAAGAAGATATTCCTTTCTGCCGACGATATGGCAGGGCTTTTGAAGGTTTCGGGCCTGACTAATGAAAATCCCTCTATAAGAGTTGGAAAAGATGACGGTATATATGAAAATCTCCTGTCTCTCGGCTTTGTTGCAGAGGATAATGATTCCGTGTCCGTCACCGATAAGGGTAGGGTTTATGCTTTAGTTCTCTTTAACCCCGAAGAGATTATATGCGTTGGCACAGGTTCATCCTCGGTATACAACGTATGCTACCTGAAGGGTTACGGTATGGCCTTTGTAAAGGAAAAGGTGGGATATACCGTAATAACAGACGTTAAAAAGTCTGTTCTTGCCGAATTTATCAAGGATAATCTCGAACCCGTTATGCAGCCCTCGGCAACTGCTCCCCATTTCTCTGCCAGCCTTTCCTACGAGGAATGGACGGTGCTTCTTGCCGCTTATGCCGAAAAAGAGGGCTTTTCCGCATCTTCTCTTTCCAAAGTGGAAAACGTTAACTGTCTGAACGGGGTTTTGAGTCTTACCTCTAACACGTCAAGATATCCTGCTCCCGAGAATACTTTGGACACCGACCGAGTTGGGCCTGTTTTAGCTTCCCTTGAAGAAAAGGGATTTGTTGAGCAGCTTGACGGAGTATACCGAATCACTCTCAAGGGCAGAAGTCTCTGCTACAGAGACGTTAAGGATACGGTATTGTTTGACAGACGTGTTCTTGGCGGTGCCGAGATATGCCTTCTTGCCGTTTATCGTGCCTCCGACGAGGGCGACACAGTGGCTCTTATCTGCGATACGGGAAAAGAAGTAAGGGTAATATCCTCTCACAATATTCCTTGGAATAAATACCTGGGTTAAGTCCTGTCATAGATAAAACGAAATAAATCCATACTTTACGTATTGACAAATTGCGAAAAATAGTTTATACTGTTAGCAGTTTGTTTAGCTCAAATCCTAAAACGGAAGGTTATTTAATCACCTATATGAAACCACACAGCAGATATTCAGTGGCTTTTGTTGTTCTTCTTTTGGTGACCTTATTCCTTTCCGCCTGCGGTGCCGAAAGGCCCGAAAACTCCGTCAACCTCAAGTGTAGGACGGGGGAAACGGCGGTGTATTTCGAGGTGGATGTAACGTCCGACTCTGTAATATTCTGGTACCAGAACAATCTCAAAGCCTATATATCCGAAGCGTCCCTCCCCCGTCAGATAGAGGATATTAACTATGCAAAGCACAAGATGTTTTTTGCAGACGTGAACTTCGACGGGTATGAGGATTTCATAATTCCCTATACTAAGGATAGGGAAAACGAATACAGCTTCGTTCTTCTTAATAATGGCGACAATACTTTTGTTCTTTACGAGGAATTGTCGGACAAGCCCAATATCTCGGTAAGCGGACAGGATGTTGTCAGCGCTGAACATATAGGGGAGTACGGAGTGAGAAACTTCGTCTATACGGTTGGTCAGGACGGAAGCCTGAAAATGCAAAACTCATATATTGAAGACACCACCACCGTTATTCGCGCCGTAGTCAGCGCCTATTACGGAAAGTCTGGATACAGAGTTGAGCATCCTCTCCGAGATACCCCTCTCGGAATAAGATACGGTAGAAATAAGGTCAGCGATTCCCTTTGTACCGCCTACACCGTTTCCAAAAACGGAGTGATGGTGGCTGTTATAGCCATTGACGACAAGGGCGAGTGGTACATTGATGAGGGCGGTATATGCCTTTACAAAAAACTCAACATATCCTATGACGGAGTGGTTACCGATGGGGATTATCTCGTATCCTCCGGTGTACCCTATTGCCGTATGGACGTTAAGACCTTTGTCGGTCTTTCCGCCGCAGAACAGAGCAACGTGGTTTCCGCTATGGTAAGATTCATGAACGATAACGGGGAAAAGATTCCTTCCGAGGGGCTTGAGTTTACCGTTGCTGCGGCTATTCCTCAAGCAGACGGCTCGATGAATTTCTTTGAGTTTCTCTGTACCCTTTGCGGAATAGACGACGGTGTGTTCCTTGATTGGTAATGAACTGAATAATGTATAAACTTTACGGAAGCCGATTATCGGCTTCCGTTTTCTAGTTGCTTTTGACATTTTTAGGAAATAACAGCCATAGGGGTTCTTTTGCCTTGATTTTTACAAGGTTTTATGGTATTATACAGTAACAAAACATACGATATGGAGAATTCTTTATGGAATACTTATCCGAAAATCTGTTGGCGCCCATTTCGGGCTGGGAGGTTTGGTCCCCCAGAGAAAATATCGCCATTAAGAGAGAGTCCACCTCCCAGGGTGAAGTTATCTATACAACCAAAGAGGGTGACTTGGGCAAGCTCAAGACTTGGGCTGAACTTGAAGAAAACCAATACTACGAATACAAGGTTACATGTGTTCTTGAAAATATCCAGCATCCCAGAATGAGTACCAGATTCGTGGTTGATACCTATACCGCAGATGGCGGCATGGTGCAGACCGCTTACGCTCCTCATTATGAGGAAAAGGACGGTGTGTATACCGTTTGGGGCAGATTCCAGGCTCTCAGCGGTACTGCGAAGGCAGAGGTTGCCGTAATGCTTATGATGTGCGAAAACGGCAAAGTTACCGTAAAGAGTGCATCTCTCCGTAAGACCGATCCCATTCCCGAGCGTAAGGTAAAGGTAGCAACAGCCTACGTAAACCCCTACCTTCCCGATGAAAAGACCTTTGAAAAGAGATTTGCAAAGGTTCTTAAGTCCTGTGATACAGCCGGCCTTCTTGGCTCCGATATTCTCGTACTTTCCGAGGGTATCCCCTCAAGAGAGCTTCCCCGCGAAGATCCCAACCAGTTCGCCGAGCCCATTCCCGGTAATGGACCTATCTGTTCTGCTATTGCGGAAAAGGCCGCAAAGTACGGAATGTGGATATTGGTAAACACCAGAGAAGTAGACCTTGAAACCGGACTTTTCTATAATACCACCGCCATCTACAACAGAAAGGGCGAGTTCCACGGCAAGTATAGAAAGTGCAACATTACCTATGCCGAGTATGATGCCGGCCTCACTCCCGGTAGAGATTATCCTGTTTTTGATACCGATTTCGGCCGCATAGGTACTGTTACCTGTTTTGACCAGTTCTTCCCCGAGAGTATAAGAAGCCTTGTTCTTCAGGGTGCAGAGATAGTATTCACTACCACCGCAGGCGACCCCTATCATCAGATAACCTCCAGAGCTTTGGAAAATTCTGTTTACGTCGTAGTCGCCGGTGTAAATCATGCAAAGGCTTCCGACCAGCCCATAAGCCGAATCATCAGCCCCCAGGGTGAGATCCTTGCGGGTACCAATGAGGATATGGGTGTTGCTGTGGCTACTATTGACTTGAACAAGCCCAACTACGCATTCTGGTTCTCCGTTGGCGGCAGATACGGCGATAAGAGGGATATAAACATCCTTGAAAGACGTCCTTCCACCTACGGCAAGCTTGTTGAGTAAAATAAAAAGATAAAAAATGAGGTTCTCCATTTGGAGAACCTCTGATTTTTTTTGTTTAATTATTTGTCTGCCTTGCAAAGACGAGTGCCTTTACCGTGGAGACCGCCGCCCTCTTCGGGGCAGTATACTTTAACGGTGTATTTGCCGTCCTTTTCAATGGGAAGCTTGAAAGCAAAGAGATGGCTTCTGTCGTACTTTCTGGGTCTGTCCCACTTGAATACGGTTTCGCCGTTAAGGTCAACGTATACGGATTTTATAACGTTGGTGGTAACGTAGTAGTTGTATTTATCGGTTTGGGTAAGTTCCTGTTCAAAGGTTACCGCGGGAACAGCCTGGGTCTCTCGACCGCCTCGGCCGGTTTCTTTTTCAAGTGCGGCGTGTTCTATAAACTGAACAGTGTACTCTTCGGTAATACGTCTTATAGCATCTGCATCTTCGCACACACGGATTACCATTGCTTCCTGCTCAAGGGCTACAGCTCTGTGATCTTCCCATTCCTTTATCTGTTCGTCGGTGAAGGTTATCATCTCACCGTCGCAGAGGGCGGTCTGGAGATTGTCAACCTTGTAGTGACGGAGAAGCCCTGCGCAGTTTCTTGCTTCGGTCATCATTATCTTCAGATTTTCAACGCTTTCTGCGGCAATGGCAGTTCTGTGGTCGTACTGAAGATTGTCAAAGGTACAGTTAAAGAGTTTAACGTTCTTTGCGTTCTTTATGTAGAGGCCGCAAGCGGGATACTTGGAATCGGGAATATCGGGGTAACCGTTACGGAGAATAAACTCGGTGTGGTCTGCCTTTCTTGCGTCCTCTTCGGTGCCTCCACCGGCATTGAGGAAGTGGAAGTTGCTTATTTCAACGTCCTCTACGATACCATCGGGAATACCCTGGATAACACAGGCGGGGTCAAACCATTCGCGCATTCTTTCATCCATGGATGCGGAAACGTTGCTTATGAGCAAGCGACGGAAGATTCCGGGATCGGGACGGCGCTTTGCGGCTCTTCCACTCATGGGGCAGGAGCTGGAGGTGATGAAGAAGGGTCTTACTACGTTTACCATGGAAATATTGGATACTGTTACGTCTTCCATTCTGAAGGTGTCACAGAGCTGAACCTTTACACCGTCGGCACAGTCGTTGAATACGCAGTTGGAAATGGTGATGTTCTTCATGTCTCCGCAGGTTTCGGGACCGAGGCGGACAGCAGCCCATCTGGTGGTGATCACGCAGTTTGTAATGGTGAAGTTTTCGCAGGCTTCAAGGGGATAATGGGTCTTGAGACCGATAGCGTCGTCGCCGGTATTTATAAAGCAGTCGGAGATGACTACATTTTTAGAGCCTGAGAAGTCAAGACCGTCGCCGTTTTCACAACCTCTGGTGGTTACCTTTACGTTGTGGAAGGTAACGTTGGTGTTGTAAAAGCTATATACGGTAAAACCGCCCGTGTCCTTCATGGTGATGCCGTCAAGGATGAAGTTTGTGCAGTATTCCATAGCTACTATGTTGGGGCGGCCAGCATTGGGATAGGCCTCTCTCATTTCGTTGGTGCGGCGGCAGTCGAGTACGCCAGCGCCGATAACGCCTGAGTTTTCTATCTGTTCGCCTCTTATCATAGGGGAGTGTTTACGTACGGTAAGGGGGATAAAGTCGTTTTTATCCATACTTGCGTATATGGTACATCCGGGAGCCAGGACGAGAATAACGTTGCTCTTAAGGTCAATGGTTCCGCAAACGTATTCGCCCGCGGGGGCTTCTACGTAACCGCCGCCGCTTTCCGCGCAGGCATTGATTGCTGCATTAAAGGCCTCGGTGGTAAGGGTAACACCGTCGGCTATTGCGCCGAAATCCATAACGTTCTTATTCATAGTGTGTTCTCCGTTTTTTCTTTTATATTATGGGTCTTGCCAATTTAGGATATAATACCATATTAAAGTGGCAAAAAGCAATAGTTTAGGGGGTAATGTCAATAAAATGTGCTCTTTATAAAGCAAAAAGCCTGTCCGGGAAGACAGGCTTGGATCTATCTTTTGTCTTACATCTGACCTACTATCATAATGACGAAGGACAGGATAAGTGAAGCTATCAGTATCAATGCGATAGCTGCAGCGATGATTCTGGTTACCTTAGGATTCATTGGTCAAGAAACCTTCCTTTCTTCAGTCCTGATTGGAGGGCTCTTTTTCGGGGTCGATGTTCATTATTGCGAAGTCAATGTTTGACAGTATGCCCGAAACGGAGCTCTTGATAAGGTTGAGCTTATCTCTGGTTTCATTTGCTGCGGAAATTGCGGTGCTTCTGATAAGACGGGCGCGCTCTTCGGCGGATGCGATTATTCTTCCGCTTTCCTTTACGGCGTTGGAAATAAGCATCTGTATCTCGCCGTTAATATTGTCGAGAATTTCCTGCTTTTCCTTAAGGGCGGCAGCCTTTGTCTTTGCGGCGCTTTCTTCGGCGGAAGCAAGGATCTGACCTGCTTCTGTATGGGCATCTGCAACTATCTTTTCAGCCGAATCGGCAATCTCAAGGTACTTGCCGTAATTCTTTTTGTACTGTTCCCAGCCCTGCTGGAGGAAGTTTATCTTTTCGTCCTTCTGAGCGATAGCCTTTTCTGCCTCGTCAAGTCTTGCTCTTACAAGGGAAGATGTATCCTGTGTGGCCTGAAGGGCGCAGATATTTTCTATCTGGGAGCGGATCTGGTCTTCTTGGTCGGATATTTTTGCCTTTGCTGCCTCAAGCTCTGCTGTAAGAGCGGCTATCTTTGCTTCGTATTCTTTCTTCTCTGCCTCTATTGCTTCGGGGGCGGGAAGTCCGACCTTGTTTTCGTTTTCGGTCTTATATGCCTCGAATTCCTTTGCAAGCTCGTCGTAAGCGGCAGTTTTTTCCTCAACGGCAAAGTTAAGGGAGTCGATAACTCCGTTAAGCTTTTCAACTTCCTGGGTCTTTGCTTCAAGGTCTGCGGCCAGAGAGTTCTTTTCCTGGATATCTGCGGCGCGAAGCTCGGTATTCTTTTTGTCGATTTCGGCAATATATGCCATTACGTCGTCACGGTTGTAGCCGTTAAAGGGTGTTTCACGGAAAATCTTTTCTTTTGCCATTTATGTTTTCCTCCATGCTTTTGTGTAACGGGCGTGTTAGTCTCTTTGTTCGGTCACAAGATTTATAAGTCCCGCGTATATTGATGCGGGATTTGATTTGAAATTTTTCACCATCATATCAGCCTGAATGGCCGTGGGGGCGTAAAGGGTGAGGGAGAAGAGCTTTTCGCCTCTGTCCGAAAGTCCCAGATTTACGTCAAAACCGCCGTGAACCGACTTGCTTTCTTCGTAAAATGCGGTAACGTCAAGCTCTCCACGGAGCTTTTCCATTATTTCCAAGGCTCTCTTTGCTATGTCCTTTCGGAGAGAGATGGAGAGGTTGCTCTGGAGCTGCTCAACAATGAGCTTGCCCTCGTCGGAAATATAGGTGTAGCTCACGCCTCCGTCCTCAAGAACGGTGAGGAGCTTTTCTTCACGGAGCTTTTCAAAGCTTTCGCGGACGTTGAGATGACCCAGTTTGTCGGTGGCCACCAGGTCGCATACGTCCTCGGGGGATATTCCACGTCCTGCGGCGGACACGGTATAGAGGATAAGTATCCTCAAATCGCTTTCGGTCAAGTCAACACCTTCTTCTTCTGATTATTCTACACTCAATAATAACATATTTCGAGGAAAATTTCAATACTTTTTAACAAATGTTACGATTATATTTGCTTTTCTCTCCCTATGGAGGAGGTTACAAGGGGGAAAAGTCAGATATAAGTCCATTCATACTAAAAATTCATAAACTTTACCCACATACCCCTTGACAAAGGCGGGTTTTTGTTGTAAAATGTATTGGTATATAACTTTAATATGCGAGGTGCGACTTTTCGCACCCCATTACTTATAGACAAGGATGGTCAAACAAATGGCAAACAAAAACACTCAGTCCGAAAAGATTATGACCCCCGCGGTTATCGCGACTACGGTCGTTTGCGGCATACTTCTTGTTGCTGTAATACTCTTTTCCCTTATTACCAGATCTACTGCCTTTCTTAAGCAGCAGGAAGCTGTAAAGGTTGGGGACGACGTTATAGACTCTATTGAATACTCCTACTTCTACGCAGGAGCATACAACAACTTTATGAACACCTATGGCAATTATCTCTCCCTTTTGGATTATGATAGCAAGCTTCCCCCTGCTGCCCAGACCTCTACTTATGGCGATCAGACTTGGGTTGAGTATTTCGTATCCCAGGCTTCCGCCGCTGCTGTACAGCAGTCCATTATGGTTCAGGAAGGCAAGAAGGCCGGCTTTACCTGTGATGAAGCCGCTCAGGAAGAATACGTTAATGCCTACGTTTCTCAGATAGAAACCATAGCGAAGTTCTACGGCTATACCACAGCCCAGTATCTTGAAACTATGTATGGCGACGGTATGGATCTCAAGACTTTCCGTCAGTGCGTTGAGAATGATTATTATGCTTCCGAATACGCTAACCACGTTTACGAGGGTATCGAAGTGAGCGACGAAGAGGCCGAAGAGTACAAGAATGAGAATATCGGTACCTTCACTACCTTCAACGGCAGACTTTACAGCTACTCCTTCAAGGCTAACGACGAAGAGAGCAAGGCTGCTGCCCTTGAAAACGTTAACGCTCTTGTAGCTGCAGCCACCTCCTCCGAGGCTTTTGAACAGTTTGTTCAGTCTCAGATCATTGCTAAAGAAGAGGACAAAGAGGAAAAAGAAGACGATAAGGAAACCGAACACAAGGACCTTACCTCTGTTAACGGCACTTATGTAAGCTCTTATGCAGAGGACATTCAGGACTGGCTCCTCAGCGAGGATAGAGTTGCCGGTGACGTTGAATACTTTGAAGGCACAAATAAATATACCGTCGTATATTACGACAGCACCGCCCTTAAGGATTACAACCTCAAGGATATCGAGTTCGCCTTCGTGGCAGTAGAAACCGTTGAAGACGACGAGGAGACCGACGAGGACGAGTCCGAGGTTAACGTAAAGAATAGAGAAGAAGCTCTTGCCGCAGCTCAGGCATTCCTTGACGAGTTCAAGGCCGGCGAACAGACCGCAGAAGCATTCGCAGCTCTCGGTAAAGCAAAGACTGAAGGCGAAGACGCTCCCCTTACCTCTGCTAATTCTTACGAGGCTATGACCAACGAGGGTAGTAACCCCGAAATCGAGGAATGGCTCTTTAACGAAGCACGTCAGGTTGGCGACGTTGAAATCGTCGAAGCCGAAGAGGGCTACTACATCATCTACTACGCTGCTGAAAACGAAGCATTCTGGAAGGTTTCCTCCACTGCAAGCGTTCAGGGCGAAAAGTACACCAAGATGTATGAAGACCTTGTAGAAGCCTACGGCGTTGTTTACAACGAACAGGCTATCGACAGAGGTACGTTCTAATTATCAGACCGAATTTTGGGTTGCTGTGTAATGCGGCAACCCATTTTTTTGTTTTTATTTAATTCATTTTCGATAAAAATTCATATTTATGGGTTGAGAAAGCCAACTCTTTATGATATAATTAATTATTAACAGATAAACACATGTGTGTACACATAGACACGAAAGGTCGAATCTTTTATGAGCAAGACGTATATTCCCGAGGGATACCGCTCGTCCCTTACCCTATATCAGACCCAGGATGCCATAGGGCTGATGAAAAAGATTTTTGAAGAACAGCTTAAAAAGGAGCTTAACCTCATACGAGTTTCTGCCCCTCTTTTCGTACGCCCCTCGTCTGGTCTTAACGACGACCTTAACGGCATAGAAAGAGCTGTTGAGTTTGATATAAAGGAAACGGGTGAAAACGTGGCAATCGTTCATTCTCTTGCAAAGTGGAAGAGAATGGCCCTTTGGAAATACGACTTCCACCCAGGAAAAGGCCTTTACACCGATATGAATGCCATCCGCAGAGATGAAGAGATGGACAATATCCACTCCCTCTACGTTGACCAGTGGGACTGGGAAAAGGTTATCCTTCCCGAGGACAGAAACGTTGAATATCTCAAGGATACCGTTACAAGGATAGTAAGAGCTATCTGCAGTACCCTTGATCAGCTTAAGAAGAGGTTTCCCCAAATAGACGTTGAGCTTAACTCCGACGTTAAGTTTATTACCACTCAAGAACTTGAGGATATGTATCCCGACAATACTCCAAAGGAAAGGGAACACCTTATAGCCGAAAAGTACGGCACCGTATTTCTTATGCAGATAGGCGACGTTCTCAAAAGTGGCTCAAAGCACGACGGCAGAGCCCCCGACTACGACGACTGGTCATTGAACGGAGATATTCTTTTCTATAACCCCGTACTTAAGAGGTCCTTTGAGATATCCTCCATGGGTATTCGAGTTGATGCAAAGGCTCTCGCTTCCCAGCTTGAAAAATCCGGCTGCCAGGACAGACGTGAGCTTACCTTCCACAAAATGCTTCTTGACGGCACCCTGCCTCTTGCCATCGGCGGCGGTATCGGTCAGTCAAGACTTTCAATGCTTCTCCTGGGCAAGGCTCACATAGGCGAGGTTCAGGTTTCCGTCTGGGATGAGGAAACCGAGCGTGAATGCAAAGCCGCAGGAATCGTATTACTGTAAAAAAAGAGGAATAAGATATGAACGTACCTGAAATATTCGGTTCTATGGTCTTTAACGAGCAGGCTATGAAGGCCCGCTTGCCTGAAGATGCTTACATAGCTCTTAAGCGTACAATAGAAGAAGGCAAAAGACTTGATATAGGTCTGGCAGGCGTAATTGCCGACGCTATGAAGGAATGGGCTATAGAAAAGGGCGTGACCCACTATACCCATTGGTTCCAGCCTCTTACCGGCGTTACTGCCGAAAAGCACGATAGCTTTATCTCTCCCGTTGCCGACGGCGGCGTTATAATGGAATTCTCTGGCAAGGCCCTTGTAAAGGGCGAGTCCGACGCTTCCTCCTTCCCCTCAGGCGGCCTCCGCGCTACCTTTGAGGCAAGAGGGTATACCGCTTGGGACCCCACATCCTATGCCTTTGTAAAGGAAAACACTCTCTACATACCCACCGCCTTCTGTTCTTACGGCGGCGAATCCCTCGACAAAAAGACCCCTCTTATGAGGTCTTTGGAATTCCTTAACAAGCAGACCCTCCGCGTTCTTAAGCTCTTCGGAATGGACGACGTTAAAAAGGTCACCACCAAGTCGGATCGT
>JAZRLW010000166.1:0-3825 GCA_045647025.1 Eubacteriales bacterium | reverse complement strand
CTTCCCCGAGCTTGATACCTATAGAATCCATTCTAACGGCTACATCGCTACCATTACCGGATACGACGTTGACCACCAGAAGGGTCACGCTACGGGCGGCACCCTCACATATCTGTATAACGAGAAGGACGGAGTAATTCTCCTCTCTTCTCTGGTTGATTACAGACCCGTAGAGGCGGGCAATATGCAGCTTTCCCTTACCCATCCCACCCGCGGCACATCCCTCACTCCCAGAGCAGAGGTTATCCTTGACGAGAGCAAACCCAACCTTCCCAAGAAGACCAGATATTCTCCCGTTCACGACCCTGCCGCCACCATTGAGGCAAGGGAAGAGGATGACAAGGTGATAATCACCGCCAAGGCACAGTTCCTTTCCCTCACGGGCGTTCCCATGCCTGAGCCCCTCTTTGCCACCACGGTGCATACCTTCGCCCCCGAAGGATATAGCTGTGAAACCACCCTTTCCCGTCCCTGCGAGGATGCAAGATACGCTCTTCCCGTCATAAGCGATACCGCAACCTTCGGTACCGACGGAGAGGTTACGGGTTGCGAAACCGTATTTAATCTTACGGGCGGCTTCGGAGCCAAGGCACACTCTATAAAATTCAACCCCGACGGAAAAGTTAAGGTCTGGATAAACAAATAATATTGCATAAAGAAAGAGAACCGCAATTCGCGGTTCTCTTTTTTGTTGTTTACATTAAAATATCATACAAGTCCTTGACTTCGGGGGCGATAAAGTCGGCACCCTCGGCTCTTAAGGATTCCTCGGTACCGTAGCCGTAAAGAACGCCTACGGTCTGCATTCCGCGGGCCTTGCCGCCGATAATATCAAACTTGGTGTCGCCTACCATTATGGCTCCCGCCTTGTGGGTAATACCTGCCAATTCCTCGGCGTAGGCAATAACCTCGGCTTTGTCGCCGCGGGTGTTGTCAAGATTGCTTCCCGCGAGGTAGTCGATGTATCTGCCTATACCGTATTTATCAATTATCTTTTGAGAAAATACGGTGGGCTTTGAGGTTGCCACCAGCAGGGTGGAGCCCTCTCTTTTCAGGGCGGCCAGAAGGTCGATTATACCGTCGTAGGGCTTATTTTCAAAGAGACCGACCTCGGCATATCTCACCCTATACAGCCTTACAGCCTCCACAGCGTCGTCGTGGGAGAAGCCGTAGTGCTCCTTAAATGTGGGGATGAGGGGCGGGCCTATGAAAAAGGTCAGGTCGTCGGGGTTTTCCTTTATGCCGAACTGCTCAAGAGCGTATGCGGCACTTTTGGTGATACCTTCCTTGGGGTCGGTAAGAGTACCGTCAAGGTCGAATAATATGTGTTGGTATTTCATAGCGTGTTCCTATTCTTTAGGCAAGAGTAACTGTAACCACATCACCCTTATTGGTATCAAGGGCATAAACTCCATCAACGAGCGTTGCCGCAACGGGCTTGCCGTTAACGGCAAAGGCGTATCCGCCGTGGGTGTTTTTCACCAGAAGCTCCCCACCGTTATGGGAAACTATATAGGCAGAGGTGAGCTTACCCTCGTTCCAGGATGCGGAAACCTCAAAGTTGCCTCTGGCTCTCATACCCTTAAAGGAGCCCTTCTTCCAGCCTTCGGGAAGGGCGGGCAGGAGGTCAAGTCTGTACTTGTAGCTCTGGAGGAGCATTTCGGCAATGGCCGCGGTGCCGCCAAAGTTACCGTCTATCTGGAATATGCGTGGGGGATGAAGGTCGAGGAGAGATGCGGTTGCAAACTCGGTAATAAGGGCGGTAAGATGCTCGTAAGCCTTATTTCCGTTGCCGAATCTTGCAAAAAGGCAGGCCGTCCAGGAACGGCTCCAGCCGGTGTGACCGCCACCCTGAGCAAGACGGTTGTCAAGGAGTATCTTGCAACCTTCAAAGAGGTCGGGAGTCTCCTCGGGAGTGATGTAATCGGTGGGATAAACGCCGATAAGGGGAGAGAAATGTCTGTGTCCGGGCTCGGTCTCAACATATTCCTTATCCCATTCAAGGAGCTGGCCGTAGGAGCCGGTCTTGAGGGGAGGAAGCTTGTCAAGAATGTTCTGCCAAATGGCGGCGTCTTCTTTGTCTATACCGAGTATTTCCGTACTCTTTATTGCATATTCAAGGGTCTGGGCGAAGAGGGTGATATCCATAGCGGAAGAAACGCCGATGGTAACTCTCTGCTCCTTCCTGCCCTCAAAATCGTGTACGTAGTGGTTTTCGGGAGACTGTGAGGGAACTATCTGATAAACGCCCTGCTTGTCGAGGGTAACGTAGTCCTCAATAAATCTTGCAACCAGCTTTATGTAGGGGTATGCGCGGTTTTTAAGGAATTCCCTGTCACCCGTGTACTCGTAGTGCATCCAATAATGCTGTGCCAGCCAGGGTGCGGAGCTTGCCCAAACGCCCCATTCACGGGAGTCGGTGCAGGAGCAACCCCAGGCGTCGGTACAGAGGGGCATCCAGAGGCCGCGGCAGGAGTAGATGTTCTTTGCGGCAAACTGGCCCGACTCGATAAATCTTTCGCACCAGTTAAAGAGGGCGTCGGTGTAGTCGCCAAGACCCGTGGGCTCGGCAGGCCAGTAGTTCATCTGGAGGTTTATATCAAGGTGGAAGTCACATTCCCAAGGGGGAAGGAGATCTTCGTTCCAAATACCCTGAAGGTGGGGAGGAAGCTCGCCGCAGGAAGAAATGAGCAGGTAGCGGCCGAAGTTAAAGTAAAGAATGGGCACCGTGGGGTCGGTTGCTCCCTCGTCAGCCTTGTATGCGGCGATTCTGTCGGGAGTAAACTGGGCTTCTTTTACGGGGTCGCCCTCTATTTCAAGGGTGCAGGCGGCATACTTTTCGGTAAAGGCCTTCTTATGCTGTGCGTAAAGGGTTTCAAGGCTCTTTTCGGGGAAGGTGGGTCTGGGAAGAGAGGTGTCGTCGGTTACCTTTATGTCGGTTATAGCCCAGATACGGGTAGCGCCGCTGACCTTAACCCTACCGTCGCCGTACTCAACCTGACCGTCGGTATCCATTATCTTTACGGCTATGGTAAATCTTACGCCGCCGCGGAAATCACCGTACATTACGGCAAAATCCTCTTTATGGGTGAATCGAAGGGCGCACTTGGGGTCCTCGATTCTGTCAATGCGGAAGGTGTAGTCGGAGGGCTTTGATGCGGTATAAAGAAGGCTCAAAGCCTTGTCCTCGCCGTGGAAGGTGCAGTATTCGCGGCTAAAGGATACGCCGTTTTTCTCAAAGGTGGTAACCACCTTTGCCTCTTCCATATCCAGCACACGGAGATAGTTCTCCATTTCTCCCTCAACCTCGGGATTTTCGGCTACGTAAAGGTCGCCCGCAGGCTGATAGGGGTCAACTCTGTTGCGAACGTTGGATCTGCCGCCAAAGCCGTCGAGAAACTCGTTGGCGAGAAATCCACCCTCTCCTATATGTCCGTCAAGGAGCAGCTGCTTGATGTGGTCAAGCTCCTCCTTGGGTGTCTGCTTGGGTTTTCTGTATCTGAATTCGCCCGTGTAGAGCAGCTCGTGGTTAAGACCTATTTTATCCTCGGCTCCACCGAATACCATAGCTCCTACAGTACCGTTACCCAGAGGCAAAGCCTCCTTAAACTCGGTTACCGGTGCGTTAAATCTCAATTCCTTATTAACCATAATTTTTTCTTCCTTTCGGAAAGTTTTGTTTTACTGATTATACCATATATGGGGATAATAGTCAAGGTATAAAGTGGGAAATTTCATATTGACAATCTTACCGGTTTATAGTATACTTATACAGTAAAATTAATCCGCAAGGAGAACGTTTATGAAAAAGATTTTTGCATTACT
>JAZRLW010000165.1:0-10448 GCA_045647025.1 Eubacteriales bacterium | reverse complement strand
TTGGGAAGCTGACCGGTACCGGTCATGGACTGTCTGTTAGCCATGAAGGGAGGGAATATTTCGGTATAACCGTTATCCGTGTGGGTGTCAAGGAAGAATGCTATGATAGCTCTTTCAAGAGCAGCACCCATGCCCTTATAGAAGTGGAAACGGGCACCTGTAACCTTTGCAGCTCTTTCGGGATCGAGAATACCAAGGTTTGCACCTACGTCCCAGTGGGGAAGAGGCTCAAAATCAAACTTGGTGGGTTCACCGAAACGACGCTGCTCAATGTTATCATCAGAATCCTTACCGTAAGGAACGATGTCAAGGGGAATGTTGGGGATAGTGAGAAGGAAGCCGTTAAGCTGAGCGTCAAGATCCTTAATAACCTTGTCGTTTTCCTTGATTTTTTCGGAAAGTTCCTTCATTTCTGCAAAAAGGGCGGAAGTATCCTCTCCGGCCTTCTTCATCTGGGGAATCTGCTTTGTAACGGCATTCTGCTTTGCCTTCATCTGTTCTGTTTCGTAGAGAACGGTCTTTCTCTTATCGTCAAGCTCAAAGATAACTTCGATATCTATGTCCTTGTTTCTGTTTTTAATAGCCTGACGGAGTATTTCGGGGTTTTCTCTGATTCTTTTAATATCAAGCATTTCTATCTGATCCTTTCGGTTCTTATTCTGTCTTTATTTTCTTGAGAGCCTCAACGAGAATCTCAAAATCATTTTTGTTATAAAATTCTATTTCTATACGGCCCTTGCCTCTTTTGGGAACAATCTTTATCTTTCTGCCCATAGTTGTGGACATATCGGTCTCAAGCGCCTTATAGTAAATACTGTTGGGATCTGAAGTTTTTTCAGCCTTTTCGGTTGAGAGCTTTTTATACAAAGCCTCCAGATCTCTTACCGTAAGCTCCTTGTTAACCGTCTGCTCCAAAAGGTCAACTATTTCCTTTTCGCTCAGTTTTTCACAGAGAGGAAGGAACGCTCTGGCATGGCCTGCGGTGATATCGCCATTTTCGGCGGCATCGAGAACGCATTTGGGAAGAGCTAAAAGTCGGAGAGCATTGGCAATAACAGGACGGGATTTACCAACCCTTTTGGAGATTGCCTCCTGTGTATAGGAGAAGCTTTCCATAAGTCTTTTATATCCCAAAGCCTCTTCAACAACGTTCAGGTCTTCACGCTGAAGGTTTTCTATAAGGCCTATTACAAGAGCGTCGGTATCGTCAATTTCCCTGATGATTACGGGAATTTCCTGAAGTCCCGCCATTCTTGAAGCGCGCCATCTTCGCTCACCTGAAATGATCTGATATCCTTCACCGTACTTTCGTACGATAATAGGCTGAAGTATTCCATGTTCTGCTATTGATGAAGCAAGGTCTGAAAGTGCGGCCTTATCAAAGGTGCGTCTGGGCTGGTCTTTGTTAGGCTCAACGAGAGATGTTTTTACCAGCTTTATCTGTTTTTCGTCAATCTCAACTTCATTCTCGGCGAAAAGAGCGTCAAGGCCTTTTCCCAATGACTGTTTCTTAAAAGCCATCTATTTACCTCCCGTTATTTTTTAAAAATTCCTCTGCAAGAGCTCGGTAAGCAACCGTTCCCTTTGCGGATCTATCGTAGTGGTTTATGGGCATTCCGTGTGAAGGTGCCTCTGAGATCTTTACGTTACGGGGTATACAGGTCTTATACATCTTGGTATAGAAAAATCTCTTTACTTCAGAAAGAACCTGTACCGTAAGATTGAGACGGGCGTCGTACATGGTAACAAGCACGCCTTCAATATCAAGGTTGGGGTTATAAAGCCTGTTAACCTGCTTTATTGTGTTTGTAAGCTGTGACAGACCTTCCATAGCGTAAAACTCGCACTGTATAGGTATAAGTACCGAGTCTGCCGCAGTAAGGGCGTTTACGGTGAGCAATCCCAATGAGGGAGGACAGTCTATAAGTATAAAATCGTACTCATCTCTGACTTTATCGAGAGCATTTTTCAAAAGGCGCTCTCTGCCGTTTATATCTACCATCTCAAGCTCGGCGCCAGCCAAGGACATATGAGAGGGCATTATAAAAAGGCCGTCGAATTTTGTCTTTACTACAGCCGCAGGGGCAGAATCCGCATTTTCAAGGGCATTATAGACACTGGCTGATATTTTTTTCTTATTAATACCGCATCCGCTGGTGGCATTACCCTGAGGGTCAAGGTCTACCAACAGAACTTTATTTCCCTTTTCGGCTATACAAGCCGCAAGGTTTACTACGGTAGTGGTTTTTCCCACACCGCCCTTCTGGTTTGCAACGGCTACTATCTTTCCCAATATGCACCCTCCTTTGCCGGGCATTCAAATGTTTCACGTGAAACATTGAGCATTTTTATTTGTCTGTTTGAAGTATAATTCATTATAACACATTTTCAATAAAAATCAATAGGGAAGATGAAAATTTCGTAAATATATAAAAAAGACCGTCCTCATCGGACAGCCTTTTTGTTCTGCTACTTTTCGAGAAACTTTATATATTTTTCCTGGATATTATCATAGCTTCTTTTAATACTTTCTAAAACAGGATAAGCACGCATATTATCCTGCTCTACAATTCCCCAACGAACAGCCAACTTATCCGCCGTATCAATGACCGCCTTAATATTGAGCCTGCCTTCACCTATTTCCACGGGAATGTTTTCATTATCCACGTCCTTTATATGAACGAGATCAAGCCTGTAGCCCAGTTTTGTCAATAACTCTTTGTTATCAACACCCGCAACACCTGACCAGCCGGTATCTACCTCAAAATTAAGATTAGGAGCTTCGTCCATAAGAATCTGTTCAATGCAGCGGCCGTTAAAAAAGGTGGTAAACTCATATACGTGATTATGATAAGAGAGAGAAATACCTTTCTGCTTAGCTTTGCGAGCCATATCGTCCATTTCCGCGGCCGCGTGAAGGACGGACATCTCGTCATTTCTCATTTCATCAGGAAGACCGGAAATAGTAATGTAATTAGCACCGAGGGCCTTCATATAATTTATATATTCAGAAAAATCGCACGCCAGCTTATTATAACCAACGTGACAAGAAACAGCCTTGAGTCCGTACTTGTCCAGAAGACCTTTCATTTCTGCTGCGTCCCTATCGTATCTGCCGCACAATTCAACCCCACTGTAGCCGGCAGAGGCAATAGCGGCAAGTGTTCCCTCAAAATCCACACTAAGCGCTTCCCTCACAGTATACAACTGCAACGCGATCTTTATCATTCGACCTCATCCTCTTTATTTTTCATTTGTCGTGTTTTTGCCCCAATATAATACCATACAAATATGACAAACTTATAGGTTTTCTAAAATATTTAATCTTTTTTTACAAGTGTGCTGATTTACCTATTGCATTTTGCCCTATTATATGTTAAAATCATAATAGCAAAATTTCTTATGAGGAAAATCTGATGAAAAAGAAATATACAGCCTTCCTTCTATTATTGGCAACCGTCATCAGCTTGTGTGTCGGTTGTTCAGGAAGAGGAACAAAGGAGCTTGAAATCAAAGAATATTCAGGCTTTGGAGATATGCTCTCCCTTGTGGATAATGCAATAGAAATACAGTCCGAGCCAAACTCCATGGGCTTTTCTATATGGAGTTATCAGCTCGGAGACAGCAACGATGCCAAGGATTATCTTAAAAGAATAAAAGATTACGGCTTTGAAGCCATTGACTTTTCCGTATTATGGTCGGATTTTGAGGTGGAAGAAAACAAGTATAACTGGACTTTCATCGATGAAGTCATGGACGTGTTCGTAGAAGAGGGATATAAGCTCAACCTCTCTATAGTTTTCTGGACATACAATCTTCCGTTTGCCGAAAAGCTTGACCTTCAAGAAAATGCGGTAGGGGAAATATATGCCTACGACGAGGTAAGGAGCAGTTTTCTTTGCTTATCCAGCGATAAAAATCTCCGCTATATGGAAGATGCCATTCTGGCATTTGCCTCCCACGTTTACGACAGATATGCCGAAAATATTCTCAGCTGGCAGATAAAGCTTTCCGAATTGGGAGAGGTCGCATTTTCATCCACCGTTGACCTTGACTATTCCCAGCCCTCCTTTGAAGCATTTCTGGGATACGTAAAGAATAAGTACAACACTATCAAAAAGTTTAACTCTGCATATAAAACATCATATAAATCCTGGGAACAACTTGAAGGCGAGAAAAAAACCAAGATTACATCTGTTTGCGAGTACGACTGGAAGCTGTTCAAACAGGACACCCTGGTTTCTGTCCAAAAAATAGCCACTGACGTTTTTAAAGCGGTGGCCCCCAACGTTCCCGTAATCTTCAGGGTTGGTACGGTGGGTGACTCCATGTCGGCAGTATTCAGAGGAATATTCGACCCCTACACCGTAGCCCTTAACAGTGGTAGTGATATTATACAGTCGGACTATTTTACCGACCTAAAATATAATTTCTATCTTGATATGATGACATATACCACGAGCAAAGCACTCTCCTTTGAAGTCAATGGTCCTTGGCAAGGCGCAGAAGAAATGGAAAAGACTCTGCTCATAGCCGAAGCCGCAGGAAGGACGGGGATAGCAAGTCTTACTGTATCAAACTGGACAAAAACCGATATTGCCGTTTACGGTGAAACCTATCTGTCCAGATACGACGACCTTTTCAAGGGCGAAAATCAGAGAAGAGATCCCGACGTTACCGATATTATCATAATAAATACTCTCGATTTTATTATCAGACAACCCCCTTCGTCCATATACGAAATCTATAAGAA
The DNA here is from genome assembly GCA_045647025.1 of Eubacteriales bacterium. Lineage (GTDB taxonomy): Bacteria > Bacillota > Clostridia > Oscillospirales > UBA644 > JAZQLP01. Next base: position 5,695 of record JAZRLW010000165.1, on the reverse strand, counting down.
CGCGTATAGAAATATGTCGGGCAGTTCCGAAAGAAAAGTAATCTTTCTTACCGATACCCAGGTAATAGAAAACCCCACCCTGTTGGATGGGGTAAAGAAGATACATTTGGGAGCTCTTAACAACGTAACCTATATGTACGATGATCTTGGCAAGATACTCGCCGCCGGCAAGTACGTTCTTGTGGATGACGATAATCAACAGCCAAACTTTATCAATCAGTACTCCGAGCCTCTCGATATCGAGGTTCAGACCGAACTCAGAGAACGGTTGGAAAAGAGCTGATTTTAATTAAAGTCCTCTTTCAATATCTTCGGCCAAAAGCTCATACTCTTCGTAAAGAGAGTTGAGCTTTTCTTTATTTTCGGAAATACTCTCACTTATTTCCATTATCTTTTTATAGTCACCGCCAATATCGGGAGATTCAAGAGATGTTTCAAGAGCAGAGATTTCCTCTTCAATCCTCATTATCTCCTTTTCAACTGCAGCAAATCTGTTTTTCTTTTTCTTAAACTCAGACTCGGCAGCCTTTTTTCTCTGATATTCACCAGATCTGTCAGCCTTTTCGGTCTTTATTGCAAGCTGCTTATCGGCTTTTGACATAAGGTACTCGTCAAAATTACCCTTGTACTCGGTTATTTTGCCCTCGTCCATATACCAGAGCTTGGTGGCAAGACGGTTTATAAAGTATCTGTCATGTGAAACAATGAGCAGCGTGCCGTCGTAATCGGCCAAAGCATCTTCCAAAGCTTCCTTCGACTGAATATCCAAGTGGTTGGTAGGTTCGTCAAGGATAAGGAAGTTTACGTGAGAGAGCATGAGCTTGGCAAGACACACTCTTGCCTTTTCGCCACCGCTTAAAGTACCGCATACCTTAAACACGTCCTCGCCCTTAAAGAGGAATAAGGCAAGGGCTTTTCGTATTTCAAGATTTGACATTCTGGGGTAAGCATCGGCCAAATCCTCAAATACGGTCTTATTGGGATTTATCTCACTCAAGGTCTGGTCATAATAGCCGATTTCTACGCGGGCGCCAATCTTTACTGTACCCGCATCAAGAGTTTCCCTTCCGGTTATCATTCGTAAAAGAGTGGTTTTTCCGCATCCGTTTGAGCCGGTAAGAAAAACTCTGTCCTGCATTTTTATATATGCATCGAGATTCTTCGCAACCGTCTTTTGAGCGTAACTTTTTCCAATAGATTCAAGAGTAAGAACGTCGTTACCGGTACCGTGACAAGCTTTAAAGGAAAAACCTATGGAATCGGGGGTAGCTTCGGGCTTAACAAGCTCTGCCTTAATACGGTCAATCTGTTTTTGTTTACTTTTTATGGTTACGTAGTTCCGTTCCTGATTAAACCGCTTCTGCTGAGCAATTATACCCTCAATTCGCTTTATTTCCTTGGTTTTCTTCTCATAATCACGCTCAAGAGTCAGGTCGTTTATTGCTCTTTGGGTTCTGTAATCCGTATAGTTTCCATAATAATCGGTTAAATGGGTGTTTTCTATCTCAAATATTCTGTTACAGAGTCTATCAAGAAAATATCTATCATGTGAAACAATTACTGCCGCACCTTTATATGAAGCAAGAAAATCCTCAAGCCATAAGGTGGAAGATATGTCAAGATGGTTGGTAGGTTCGTCAAGCAATAAAAGTCCTGCACCCGAAAGAAGAACTTTGGCCAAAAGAACTCTGGTACGCTGTCCTCCGCTGAGGGCCGACATGGGAATTTCCATCTCCCTGTCGTCAAAGCCAAGACCCATAAGGGTGGATCTTATACGGCTTCTGAAGGTAAGACCATCAAGGTCAACGAAAGTTTCGTTGAGCTTTGCCTGTTTTCTGATGTTTTCCTCGGATGGGTCATTTTCCACAGCCGCATTGGCTTCAGCCAACAGCTTTTCCACAGTTATACAATCAGCAAAAAGCTCCTCAAGCTCTTCCTTGGCATTTTTATCGGAAGTATAGTCGCTGTGCTGCTTCATATAAGCGACTTTAAGATCTTTATCGTATATAACTGAGCCATCATCGTGCTCTTCAAGACGGCAAAGTATACGGAAAAGAGTAGTCTTTCCCGCACCGTTTACACCAATAACGCCTATTTTATCGCCATGTTCAATTTTAAACGAAACACCGTCAAGAACGGTATGGGTAACGTAACTTTTACACAGTCCGTTAACGTTAACAATAGTCATTTCTGCTTTCCTTTAAAATTATTTCAGATACAGTTCCCCGAAAAATTCGGGACGATGGTAATCGGGACGGGGAACTTCCACAGGATTCCAAGTTCCGTAATGTACACAAGCGGTTTCATCTCCGCATTTATAAAAATTACCTTTAAAATTAGTACTAAAATCTCCAAAGTGGCTCTTTACATATGAGAAGGGCACGAAAAATTTGGCTCTCCAGCCGTCATCGAGGATTTCGGTCTCTATTTCAAAATCGGAAAGCTCAAACTCGGGACGAATTCTTCCTTTGCGAGCCTCACCAAGACCTATAAGCATTCCGCCTCCGGCAGAAAGCTCAATATTCATATATCTGTCGTCCTTTTCGGGAAGAGGCTTGAAGAAAAACTCTACACAACTGTCCAAACAGACCTGCTCGTTTTTCCCGTGAAATCTTGCCAAAACGTCTGAAGGACGCTCGTTTGTACGATACAGAAGGGTCAAACCTTCATCAGAATAAACTCCTTTTACATTTGTAGAAGGATATCCCTTTAAGGGACTGAATCCAAACCAATCAAGCTCTGCCATAGGCACGTTTTCCCAGGCAGAATCAGACATTTTTAACGTTTTGCTCAATATCTTTGTAAAACCGTAATTTTTCATAATTTTTACCTTTTATATTTCTATCATATATTCTTCACCGCTTACAGCATCAAAAGAAACTATGCCTTCTTCATCGGGCTCTATTTTCTTTCCGTTTACGGTAAAACCATTTTCTCCGAATATCCTTATAGAACAGTCATTATCGGGAACCAGAACAGCATTTTTAAGTGCGCCGTCTTCCCAATCTATATCTACGTTTATTGCTCCTCTTGCTCTCAATCCCTTTACAGAGCCTTTCTGCCAGCTTTTGGGCAAGCAGGGTAAAAGTCTGATAATACGATTATTGGCTACACCTTCGTGGCTTTGGAGTAAACACTCTGCAATAGCGGCAGAAATTTCCGAAAAAACACAAAGTGAGGTATCTTTTTCTGCAGATATAAGTTCTTTTATAAGCAGCTCAAAATTTTCTTTATCAAAAAGTCGGGCATACATAATAGCCGCAGTAGCCTTTGCTTCAAGGCTATCTATACCCGCATAGGCTTGCCTTTGAAGGGATTTTTTGCAAGCCTCCATAAGCTCTGGCCTGCTACTCGTAATCATATCTCCGGGATAAAGAGGGTAAAGATGAGCAATATGCAATCCGTTGGGATCGGCCTGCTCATAATCTTCCGCCCACTCGCAAAGGGCTCCGTCGTATCTTTCAGAAATTTTATATGGAGCTAAGCGGGCAAGTTTATGTTTTACCGCATTTATTCCCGACTTTTCAAGTATTCCTTTTTCAACAAGGAACAAATGCCCGGTAACGGCCTTATCAAAAAGATCATGAACTATACCAAGACTTTGGGTGGAGCCATATCCAACTGTATATTCTTCTCCATCCACCAAATATGACACTCCGGGAATAACTGCAGGAGAAACCATATGGCGACGGGTATGATTTTGCGCCGCATACAAAAAGGCAAATCTACACGCATCTTTGAGTACGGGGGAAATACGGGCAAGATATTCAACGTCACCCGTATATTCAAACCTATCCCACAGACATTTTGTTAACCAAAGACCGCCTACGGGAAAAATTCCGTCGGAACCACCGTGAATAGCCGTATTTCCGAAAATATCCACTTCTCTGTTTGCGCTCCAACCATCGTTTACGTTATAGGTAAAGGCGGCGGTAGCGGTTCCAGCAGATGATATTTTTTCGGTAAAACGCTGAAGAGGATAGGCCGTTTCACCCATATTTGTAACTTGGGCGGCGCTGTATGAACTCTGCAACGCTCCATCAATGGCAAATCCACCCTTTTGACCGTCAAATCCTTCGCTCCAGATTCCGTTGATATTTGCGGGTACAGGAGAATTCTTTTCCGACGAGGACATAAGCAGATATTTGCCGTAATTATAAGCTTCCTTCACACTATCCTCACCCTCAACAAAAACAGAAGATCTGCCGTAAAGTGAAGAACGAGCGCTAATATGCTCAGACCTATATCGGTCATATTTTTCGGGTACGATGGTGGAAAGCAAATCTCTGACTACAGAACAAACGTTCTTTTCTCTGTCAAAAGAAAGGGTATCCAATGAATAATCGGTGTCCGAAGTATAGGCAAGCAGAAGGGAAGTGGCGGATTTTACGAAAAACTTTCCTTCAACGGAGTAAACAACGCCGTCGCTGAAAGCCTTTACGCCAGCGGCAAAGCGCATATTTTCTCCCTCTTCGTCCGCCAATGCTCCGCTTATATAGCAAATTCCATTTTCAGCATAGGAATCAGCATTTTCAGCTCTTGACAACTCTACGAAAACATCTATAGGTGATGAAAATATCATCTTTACAAAAAGGCAATTCTCGTTTACGGAAATAAAACTTTCACGGCCAATATAAAGCCCGTTTTCCAATTCACATTCCTCGTTCATAATGGAGGAACCGAATGAAAGCTTTCGGCTATATTTATTAACCTTTCCTTCAAAAGATATATTAAGACGGCCCATTTCCTCATATGAAGGAAGTTCAAAGGGAGTACCGGGAAGATATTTTTCGCAAATGTGCTGAGCCTCTTTATACTTGCCTTCAAAAAACAGCTTTTTTATCCTTACTATCTGGGTTGCCGCATATAAAGAGTCGCCGTGCATTTTTTTGCCTCCATATAGAGTGCTGTCGTTAAGCACCGCTACGGAAGAGATAAATTCTCCATTCCAAACACAGCCGATACGGCCATTTCCCAAAGGCCAGCCGTCTTTATAAGCTATGGGCTGGGAAGTGGATATTAAATCGTACTTCATATCTTCTCCAAAGTATCTTTATTCTGTTCCATTATATCAATTTAAGGCGTTTATGTCAATAAAAAACCCTTTTATTTTTCGCAAAAGCCCCATTTATAAGAAAAAGGGGCGGAGATAAACTCCGCCTCATAAATATCAGAATTGAACGGCACCTTGAGTAAGTATACCTATATTATCTGCATATATTTCGTTAAACTGGCTTATGGGCAAAGGATTTCTCCCCCTACCAGCCTCTACTGTATATCCCGGACGGTTATATTCCTGAATAAACCAATCTTTATACCCCGCGTAGCCCATATTAGTGGGTGTTTCTTCAAGAGAGTAACCGCTCACTGCCGCGAACAGCTCTCCGATACGGCGGGATTCGGGCGGGAGATAGTTAAGGAACTTCCAGAATATTATTTCTCCCTGGGTATGGTATGAAATCGTCAGTAAGAAATTGTGAGCCTTTGTAAACTCGGCAACGGCACGACTTTCGGGGGCAGAGAAGGGATATTCACCCACGTAACCGAAGGGTCGGGGAGAGGTATAACCCAGAGCATATTTCATCTCCTTTGCCGCTTCCCATTCGGCGGGATAATTAAGATTCAGGTCGGTACCCGTAATATTTGCCTTCCAGCCTTCGGGGAAGGGCACTCCTGTAACACTTAGCCTCAATGC
>JAZRLW010000164.1:0-5203 GCA_045647025.1 Eubacteriales bacterium | reverse complement strand
AAGTCCACCCTTATATCCGTTTGCTCCGCCGCAAGACCCAAGATAGCGGCATATCACTTCACCACCCTCCAGCCCAACCTGGGCGTTGTTCGTCTTGACGAGGAGCAGTCCTTCGTTATGGCCGACATCCCCGGTATTATTGAGGGCGCATCCGAGGGTGCAGGCCTTGGCCACGACTTCCTCCGCCACATAGAACGTTGCCGACTCCTCCTTCACATGGTGGACATTTCGGGCAGCGAAGGCAGAGATCCTATAAACGACTACAAGGTAATCAACGCCGAGCTTAAGGCCTTCGGCAACAAGATAACCGAGTGCCCCCAGATAATAGTAGGCAACAAAAAAGACCTTGTGTACGAGGGCTTTGACGAGGCTGCCGAGGCCTTCCGCGCCTTTGTAAAGGAAGAAGGTCTTGAATACTACGAAATCTCCGCCGCCACAAAGGAAGGGGTGGACACCCTTATCCGCAAGGTATACGAAAAGGTATGTCAGCTTCCCCCCGTTAAGATCTACGAGGCCGAGTACGTTCCCATGAAGGAGGACAGATACTCCGCCGAGGATTGCACCATCACAAAGATCAACGGCATCTACTCCGTAGAAGGCAAGTGGATTGCAAACCTTATGCGTCTTATCGACCTTGATGACGACGAGTCCATCCAGTACTTCCAGCGCACCCTCCAGCTTTCGGGCATCATCGACAGACTCCGTGCCGAAGGTGTTCAGGAGGGCGACACAGTCACCATTTACGACTTTGAATTTGAGTTCCTTAATTAATATAGCAGTATAAAAGGTGATTTCTATGACCAAAAAGGCCACCAGATTTCTAATAATAGTTTTAGTAGCCGCCACCGTATTTTCCCTTGCGGTATACGGACTTGGACAGCTTTCCAAAAACACCTACACCTACGCAGAGGTATCGTATAATACCCCCGGCGTGGCAGGCACTGGAACCTCCGTTACGGGAGAGGAGGACATCTTTGTCCTGTCCTCGGCTATTAAAAATTCCGACTACGTTAAGGACGTTGTCATTCCCGACACAAAAGCTCCCCAGCTCTATATCACCACCCACGCAAAAAGCGGTGACACCACCACCTACGGTGTATATATAGAGAGCATTTTTAAGAGAATCGCCTACCTTAAAAGACTTTCCGACGGCAGAGTGAACAAAATCACGGCCGCTGACTTTACCGAGCTTTTCTCTGCTGAGCCCTTCTCTGTAGCTCTTAACAACACCACCCCCATGGCGGCCTATCTCATTACTTCCGAGGATGGAGGAACCCCCTCCCGCGCAGTAGTTGGCGACCCCTATTCGGGCACATGGAACTACGCCGCAGCCGACGGAAAGCAGCTTTCCCTTAATATAGCGGGTGAGGAAAAGGACGAATACGCCCTTATTGAAAACAACCCTCTCCCCTTCACCCTCCGCATGGACACTTATCCTACCGACCTTATGACTCTGGTCATATACGAGGATGGGGAGGAGATTCTCCGCCTTCTTACCGACGGCACCGATATCCCCAATCCCGGCCGAGACGGATTTTTTATCTATGAAATAACCGCCACCTGGCCCACCGTTGCCGACGTTGACTTTAACGGTACCGTAACCTACAGATTTTACGTTGATATAGACCTTGAGCCCTCTCCCGAATTCTCCCAGACCTCCGCTCCTCAGGGCTCGGTAGTGTCCGTTAAGGCTATAAACGGCGACAAGGACGACACTGTGACCGCATATTGCCAGGGCCTTGAATGGACAGGCACCTTCACCCCCATAAACGGCGTACCCACGGCTCTTATGGGAATCCCCCTTTCCGCAAAGGCGGGAGAATACGAGATAACCTTTGAAATAAACGGCAAAACTCACATCGAGACCTTTACCGTTACCGACGGCTCCTTCCGTTCCCAGAACCTTACCATCTCCACCGTAGTTCCCCAGTCCTGGAGGGACGAGCAGGAAGCGCACCTCACTCCCCTGAGAGAGTACGTTTCGGCTCAGAACTACATAAACGGAGCCTTTACTGAGCCTGCAACGGGTAAGATAACCACCTACTTCGGAACCTTCCGTTACACCAACGGCGCCCTTGAGCCCACCCGTCATAACGGTATAGATATAGCCGACAGAACGATGCCCGACGTAATCTGTCCCATGGACGGTATAGTTGTCTTCACAATGAATATGAAATACACAGGTAAAACGGTGGTTATTGACCACGGCATGAACGTACTCAGCTACTTCTACCACCTTAACACCATAGACGTCAAGGTTGGTGACCGCGTTTCCACGGGAGATATTGTTGGACAGATGGGTACCACAGGCTACTCCACCGGCGTTCATCTCCACTACACCGTAATGGTAAACGGCCACGCCGTTGACCCCAACGTCTTCTACGCTACTGACTTTTCTAAATAGGATTAGCAATATATGAAACGAATTAGCGCAAACGTCCTTTGGCTCCTTGCTGTAGCAATTCTCATAGGTATTTTTTCGGGATGCGGACCTGCAGAGCCCGTAAATTCGGGTAATGACCCCGCCTCTCTTTACGACTTTACCGACGGTACTGCTACCCTTATAAAAACATATAAAGATAACCGATACGTAGCCGTAACCTACTTCGTTACCGAAAACGGAGCGGTAGGAGACGGTATTACCGACGACACGGCGGCCATTCAGGCAACCCTTGACAAGGCGGCAAAGACGGGCGGTAGGGTATATATTCCTGCAGGAAAATACCGACTCACCTCCCAGATAAACGTGCCCGCGGGAGTCACCCTCATAGGCGACTTTGCTCCCCCCACCTTAAAGGGAGCCGCCTCCGAGGAAGGTACCATACTCATCTGCGCCGAAACCTCGGCAACCCTCCGCGACCCCCTTATCAAGCTTAACGACGGCTCTGCCATAAGCGACCTTACGGTATGGTACGAGGGTCAGAAGTACCAAGAGGTCAAGGAGTACCCCTACACCGTCATTCAGGACGACGGAGAGAGTGCCTCGGTATCAAATCTGGCTCTACTCAACTCCTACAACGGCATTAACTTCAACTCCCCCCGCGGCAAGAAGCTCACCGTTGAAAACATCTACATAACTGCCTTCGGTACAGGCTTTAATATCGTCAGATGTACCGACAGAGTAATACTTGAAAACATAAACCTCAGCCCCATATATTGGATAAACAGCTCCCTTACCGAAAAATCAAAGGACTTCTCATCCGACGTTATTACCGATAAAATGTACGAAAGCCTTTGTGCCATAAGAATAGGGGCCGTATCCGACGCAAGTATCTACGGCGTAAAGATAGACACTGCAAGGGACGGTATCGTATTTGATATCCCCTCGGCTATGGACGGCTCGGCTGTGGCTTCCCTTCTGTCCATAACCAACACCACCACCGCCGTTACGGTGACCAGTGCGGGCAGATACGGCATAGCCTTTGCCTCCTGCACCTTCCGAACCACAGACCTTATGGGCTCCTCGGCCATAAAGACCGAAAAGGGCTTTACCACCTCGGCGGTATTTAACTCCTGCTCCTTCCCCGGCCAGCCATACCAGACCGTTGTGGCCGAAGGCAGCGGCAAGCTCTCCTTTGTAAACTGCAAATTCACCGCCTGGAGAACCTACGCCCTCACCCTTACCGACGGGCTCCTCTCCTCCGCATTTAACTCCTACCTTTCCGAAAACCCCATAGGCCTCTTTACAGTACCTGCCGTGGGAGTTTTCTGTAACGACCTCACCACCCCCGACAACTACGCCGAGGGCGACGTATTTATGACCGAGAGTGAAAACGAATTTTCAGGCACGGCCATATCCTCATCCTGGCTCTCAACCTCCGACGCCATCCCCACGGTAAAGGACAAGATATATTACGCATCCGAATACGGAATCAGCCCCACGGCAGAGGATAACACTCAGGCTCTTCAGGAGCTTATAGACACCGTTTCAAAGGACGGCGGCATAATCTTCCTTACCGAGGGCGAATATACCATAAAGGGCAACATTGACTTAAAGCAGAACGTCCGTCTTTGCGGAGTTTCGGATAAGGCTACCCTTCTCCTCACACCCATGGCCTTTATTGATAAGTATTTTATCACTATGGACAGTGGCTCCTCCCTCTTTGATTTGGGCATAGTCTTCGTGGGCGAGCCCGTATCCACAGCCACGGATGAGGTTGTTGAGCTTATCCCCACATCCTACGCCATAGTTACTAAAAATGGTGCAAAGAATATACATATTGAAGGGCTTACCCTCCAAAACGTTCCCAACGGCATCTACCTCGACACTGCCGACTCCCCCACCGTTAAAAAGGTAACGGGCACCGCCTTCTACTACGGTGTGTACTCAAAGGACTGCACCTCTCCCCTTTTAAAGAACGTGACCTTTGATACCACCTACGCCACCGAGGCTGCCAAGGCCTACCAGCAGGAGCATTTTGTGGGCTTTGCCGTAAACGGCGGCAAGGACATAAAGATACTCAACTGCTACGTTGACAACGCCGACTACGGTGTGCTGGTAAACAGCGGCGACGCCCTTGAAAGCGACGACCCCATGGTTGTGGTTAACGGCCTCCTGTCAAAGAACTGTTACGCAGGCTTCTGTATAGAGAAGTCCACAATGTCGGTATTCGTAAACAACATCGCCTACTGTGCCGTATTTGATAAGAACGCCTACCACGGCTCCACCCTCTCCACCTCCCGCGGCAGAACCTACGTATATAATATGATATGCGGAGGCAAGGCCACCGCAAGCCTCATAGTCAGAGGCGACAGCGAGGTGTTTGTCCAGACCGCGATCTTTAACGGCGACCTTGCAAACACCGTAAGAATGTTGGGCGGATACGTTGAGGCCGTAGGCAATATAATGGCCACAAAACCCACCCTCTATCACCTTCACGCCGATAACGGCACCGCCATCTTTATGGGCAACCTGGTAACTACCAATACCACCTACGGCGGCGTTGAGAAGAAATATCTTACAAAGAGCGTCAGCGACAGCGTTATTTTCGTTGACCATTACAACGTAAGACCCTTCGGTGTAAGCGGCGAAAAGGACTATTAAGCAAAAGGACAGAGAATTTTCAGTTCTCTGTCCTCTTTTTATATTCAATCGCAGGTAGCCCGTTCCCATTCCGCGTTCTGCATTCACTTTTCATTCTTCATCCTGCATTAATATATCCGCCCTCCCCGCCGCAGCGGTTACTCGCACAAAGTATTGCAG
>JAZRLW010000163.1:0-20068 GCA_045647025.1 Eubacteriales bacterium | reverse complement strand
GGCGACGCTGCTGAGATGGCTATCATTTCTCTTGTTGACTAATTTTCGATAAAGACAAGATATATATTAAACTCGCTGCATTCCGAGAGAATGCAGCGAGTTTTTTGTCATTTATATTTGAGCTTTCAGTTATAATAAAAGAAAAACAGTTTTAAAGGAAATTTTAGTATGAAACATTGTGTAAAAGATTATTAGCAGATTAAAGGTGCGTTTATTATGGCCGATGAGCATAAATTTGATCCCGCGAGCTCTCACACGGAAGGGTTTCCTTGTTATATAAGACTTCTCAGCAGTCTTCAACATCGTTTTATCGAGCTTTATCGCTCTCTTATACTTGAGTTTTATTTTTTCAGCGCATCGATCACTTTATGATATATGAGTTGGTTAGGGTTATATCTATAATCGGCAAATATATCTATGCCGCGTTTGCCGAAATACTCAAGGATTGCGGCTGCGCATCCTGCGCTTCGGCTATGTCCGTATTCGCATTGACAGATGATGTTAAGACCATCGTTTATTGCGTTATGAATAAAGGCGCCGAGCTGTTGGGCTTCGGGGAAGAAAGCTTCCTCCGTCATCCCGAAGTGATCGAGCATTTCCGTGGAGATATCATGAACACCGATTTGTATTATACGGTCACATTTGTCGGTAAAGTTTATGGGTGAATAATCTCCTAAGCAATGATTGGTTTCACCTAAAGGATCGTGAAAGCTGATTATTGCAGTGTTTTCGATTTTTCCATCGGATAGGCGTTGCTCCATTTTTTCACGGGAATAGATACTTATTTCTACACTAAATGATCCATGGTTAAGTTCGAGGCGGAAATTTTCGTTCTTTAAATTCATAAACACACTTCCTTAATTAAAAACAACTCCATCTCCAAAATGAATGAAACGTGAAAAAAGTATATGATTTTGGAGGGTCACTATATTATAGCATACATTTTGGGAAAGTTGAAATAAAAATTAGAAGTTTTTTCAACCCTTCTCACGATAGATTGTACTGGGTTTTATATGTAATCCTTTGCAATATTTTTACCGATAGTAATACAATGTTTGCATTAATAGAAATATGAGGATGCCTACTTGGCATCCTCATATTTTATTTTTCAAAATAATGTCCAACAAATATCATGGCGGTTTCAAAGCCCAAGGGGAGGGAGTTGAGAGTGATAAATTCCTCTCTCGTATGAGCTAAATCACCGTCTATAAGTCCCATGGATACGGAACTTATTCCCATGGAAAAGGGTATGTTGCAGTCGGTGGAAGCGGGGCGTCTTATTGGCTTTTTCCCCGTGGATGCTTCCATTGAGGTTTCGGCTCTGACAAACAGATCCTCCTGTCCTTCCTTATCCCTTGATGCCTCCATGCCGGGACGGAGGCCAAGGAGCTCGACTGTAATGTTCATGCCCTTAGCTTTAAATTCTTCAAGTATACCTTCAAAGATATTCTTCATCTTTTCAAGGCAGATATTTGAATCGGAGCGGTATTCGTACATTATCTCCGCCTGCTGGGCGATGGTATTTACTGAGGTACCTCCAGAGATCATGCCAACGTTATAGGTGGTCTTGCTATTCTCGTCGATGGGTACTTTTACTTCGTAAAGTCTGTTGACAAGGGCAGATATCTGCTGTATTGCATTTTTATTACCAAAGGCATTGTAGGAGTGGCCGCCCTCCGTCTTTACAACGAGGCGGTATCTTGCAGAGCCTACGGCCTTTACCACGATGCTTGTTATCTCTCCGTCAAAGGAGATAAGCTCCTTGACTCTTGCACCGTATTTGTCCATTATGCTGCGGCAGCCTTTAAGATTTCCAAGTCCCTCTTCGCAGGAGTTTGCGACGAAGAGAAGGCCGTGAGACGGCTTTCTGCCGCTTTTGAGCATATATCTTGCAGTGAGCATCATTATGGCCAGATTTGAGGTGTCGTCTCCGACACCGGGACAGTACAGCTTGCCGTCAGCCTCAACTATGGGCATGGGCTCCATGTCGGGGAATACAGTGTCCATATGAGCCATAAAAACGGTAATTTCGTTGTCTTCAGTAAGATTAAGGGGACAGATGACGTTCTTTGCTTGGTCAATATAAACGCCCTTAAATCCCGCATCCTCAAACCACGCTTTGCAGAATTCCGCTCTCTTTTCTTCGTGATGAGAGGGGGCGGGGATGCCGCAAAGGGTAACTATAAGTTCCTTGAGTTCGTCAAGGTGGGATGCAATATATTCTTTTGCATTCTGATCAAGTACTGTGTTCATAGTTGTATTCCTTGCTTTATTTTTATCGAACTGTGATTTTGCCTATTTCTGATAGGGTAGGGCAGAACTCAAAGGAGTACTCTACTCCCGCGGCTTTTGCGGCTTCGGAATAGAAAACGTCCTCATTCATGGTAACTTCCACCGATTTTCCGCCATCGGATACCTTGATGTCTGCCGTAACGATTATTATATCGAGGGCATAGTCAACGTAGCCAAGCTTTTCGTATTCGCTCCTCATATATTGCATATCTATATCTGCGTACTGGGGGAGTATTTCGTCAATTATGGTAGCGTAATTACTGCCCAGCTGATAAAGAACATAGTCGGAAGAGGTAAGCTTGGTGAATTTATCTCCATAGAGAATCTTAACCGCTTCTTCGTTACCCTTCACCGGCGCAAACATATTCTTAAACTCGGTAAGATAGTCAGGAACAGACGCGTCCTCTCCATGGCTTGAAAAACTGCGGTCAAGGACCTTCATATAGTTTTCTATACCGGCCAACGCCTTTTTATAGCCTTCTCCCGAAATGGCCAGGTAAAAGGGGAAGAAGTCATTCTGCTGTTCGGCGTTGGTGATAAAGAAGAGGGCTCGGAAGTTTTCCTCGTCAATTTTATACACCCTCATACAGGGCACGTATGTGTTTCTGTAAGGATCAAAATATCTTGACATTGCCGTAGCCGAGCCGTAGAGTGTGGTTTGGCCGTCCTTTGTGGCGTATACGGTGAGTATTTCCTGCTCCAGAGTCTTCTTCTTGTTTTTGCCAGTGGTTATCTCAAAGGAGGGGGCGGTTTTCAGTCCCTGCTTAAGCTTTATATTAAGAACCTTATCCTGATTGTAGAGCTCGTAATACTTCAGTGTGGGGCTTTCTGTATATTGGGTTGCGCCCTTTGTCATGCTGAGGACGTATTGATTTATTTCTTTTTCCACGCTATATACCGTGGTTGACGAGCAGGCTGTGGCTGTCAGACAGATGGTACATAGAAAAAGAGCGAGAATAGCTTTAATTATTTTCATGGTCTTTTCCCTATATCAAGACAGGGCGGTGACAGAATGTCCCGCCCTGTTGTATATGTGGCAAATTAGTCCTTAAGGCCGATACTTCTGAGGTAATCGTGGCTTCTCTTAAGACAAGCAAAGGGATCTTCGCCGTAGCAGTTGTCCTGCTCAACGAATGCGTATTCAGCACCTGCTTCGATGAATGCCTGGGTAATGCCTTCCATATCGAGAGTGCCTTCGCCTACAACTGCAAACTTACGGGTGCCTTCTTCGTCAAAAATAAGGTCCTTGTAGTGAACGCAGGGGATTCTGCCTGCAAAACGCTTGATTTCTTCGACGGGATCGTAACCGCCTGCCTTTACCCAGTGGGTATCAAGGGTAAAGCCCATATCGGTAGCGGGGATCTTTTCAGCGATAACGTGGAGAGCGGGCTTGCCCTCTACTTCGTTGAGATATTCAAAAGCGTGGTTGTGATACATGAGGTAGGAGCCTGCTTCTGCAATCTTCTTTGCAGCGGCGGGAGTCTTAGCCATAAAGTTCTCGTAACCTTCAAAGCCATTGGGCATAGCGCCGATACCTACGTATTTGCAGCCGAACTTCTTGTGGTCAGCGGCAACCTTTTCGGGGTTTTCGATAATGGCATCATAGTTAAAGTGGGTAAGGTCACAGGTAAGGCCTGCAGCCTTGAGAGCCTCTGCTAACCATTCGGGATCGTAGGGGCAGGTGCCGGAAACCTGTACTGATCTGTAACCGATGTCGGCAACCTTCTTAAGAGTTTCTGCAAATTCTTCGAGAGTCTGGGTATATGCTCTGAGGGTATAGAGCTGAGCGCCTAATTTCATAGGAAAATCCTCCATTTAATATTATCTGAATTTATTATAGCACATTATTTATAAAAAAACAAGTACGAAAATAAGGCTTATACGTTGTAATTATGCTGAAGAATGATATCGTCGTTTATTGAGATGACGAAGTCACCCGATTTGATTATCTCCGCAAGCTCAAAAGAGTTCTGGGGAATCTTCTTTGTCTGCAAAGCGGTAAGGCCTTCAAGGTCGGGATGATGAAGGTCGGAGCCGGAAGTGTGTATCTTTTTGGTTTCCCCTGCGTGTCTTGCTGCAAAGGCTACTGCAGAGTTATGTCCGGGGTGGAGGTTGTACGCCTCAACACCGTCTATTCTATCGGGGGTGAATATCTGACCCTTTCTGCAGGGGTGGGCCTGAATAATAATGTTTTTATCGTTTTTGCAGTTATCGTAATATTCCTTGCTACCCTTACCGATGTAACGGTAGAGGTCGTGAAGGTCACTTTCGTCAATGCCGTATATGAGATAGTCGTTTGGCATATCGGCAAAATGAGCCTCAGCACCCAGGATAACCTTTACGCCAAGCTTTTCACCCTCGTCATAGGCTTCGAGAAAGTCGTTCATAAAGAATGCAACCGCATCCTCTTCGCTTCTCTTGAGCAGGCCAACCTGGAAGTGGTTTGTAAGGGCAAAGGCGTGGTAACCAAGCTCTGCATACTTGCGTACCATATCTCTGGGACGGTAACGGCTGCACCCGCTTACCGGCGTGGTATGATTGTGAAGCTCAACCTTATATTTGTATTCTTCTTTTATCTGGTCAAGTATCTTATTAAGATCCATATTAAGCTCCTTTGGCTGATACGAACATTAAGTTCGCAAAATATCCTACTCTGTCAGTAAAGATTATACACCCGTTATGTTAAGGGCTTGGTAATAAAAGTTGAAATTATAATGAAACATTTTTTCCTCGTTGACAAGGGCGTGGGATTATGTTAAAATATAATTGAAAACAACCTATAAGGAGCGTTGCCGTTTACGGCAACATGGAGGATTGGTATGAGAAAGTATATTAAGTTGATTATACCCATAGCCGTCGGCCTTATTATAATTGCATTCTGCGTTTGGATGAGGTTTGGGGACGGACTGTTGCCCCAAGAACCCCAACTCCCCGACATAGCAGATAGCGTGGACGCTCCTACGGATACAGATGAGCCTTCTCTCGGAGAGGGTGAAGATCTTCCCAATCCGCCCGACGAAGGAGACGATGATCCCTCCGAGGGCAACGAGAAGCCCGAGGACAATAAGCCCGATGACGAGCCTCAGGAAGAACCCATTCCCGACGAGCCGGAAACTCCCGTTGAGCCCGAAATCCCCGAAGAGCCTGAAATTCCAGAGGAACCCGAAAAAGTGCCCGTTGAGGTGGAGAAGATAACTCTCAACGTTTACGACGTCACCCTTTACGTTGGTGATGGGGTTAACGTTTCTGCTACTGTACATCCTGCTGATGCGGAGGATAAGAATATTAAGTGGTCATCCTCAAACAGCGCAGTTGCTACGGTTGACGGGGGCAGTATCAAGGGTATAGGTGTGGGCGAGGCTACAGTTACAGCAAAGACCTCCAACGGTGTTTCCGTAACCCTTAAGGTTACAGTTACAAAGCCTATCGTTAATGTTGAAAATGTTGCTCTTACGCCCGGAAAAATAGAGATGTTTGTGGGAGAAAGCGGCAAAATATTCGCCGTTGTTTATCCCGAGGATGCTGATGATAAAACCGTTACCTTTACATCTTCCGACCCCACTGTTTTGTCAGTGGATAAGGACGGTACAGTAAAAGGCTTGAAGGTTGGTACGGCCTTCGTTACAGGAACTACCGTTAACGGAAAGAGTGCTTCCGTAACCGTTACTGTAAAGCCCATTGAGCTTGCGGCTTCTGCCTATGAATATCATTATCAGACTCTTGATAGTCAGGCCGAAAAACGATTTTATGAGGCTGTCAGAGAGGCGATGATTAACTGCGAGGAAACCATCTCCGGGTCTGACGCCTTGTCGGCAACCCTTACCGAGGTTGATATTCAGGATGTTTTCTATAAGGTGCTTCTTGACCATCCGGAGTTTTTCCACGTTAACGGTGAATACAAGTGGTATACCATGGGCGGAGTTATATCCTCCCTTGAAATATCATACAATATGTCCGCTAAAGAATACGAAACGGCCATAGAATTTATTAATGAAAGCCTAAAACCCCTTACCGAAGAGATGAGAGGGGTAGCTACCGAAGGCGAAAGAGCTCTGCTGGCTTACAACTTCGTAAAGGACAGACTGACCTACGACACCTCATTTGCAAAAGACTCCCACAATATGTATAGGGCATATCTTTCGGGAATGGCAGTGTGCGAAGGATATTCCAAGCTTTTCGGATATATTCTCAATTCGGTAGGCATTCCCAGTACTCAGGTTGTGGGTGTTGCCGATGGCAGTAATCACCAATGGACAATGGCTATTCTTGGAGGAAAGTGGTATCATTTTGACCCCACCTGGGATGACCCCATAACCCAGCTTTCCTACAGCGATAGATTGTTGCACTTGAATTATTTTGCGGTATCCGATGCTCTTATTCTGGAAAATCGAACAGTGGATGCCTCCCTTGTTATGCCAAAGGCTGATAGCCTGCAGGAAAATTACTATATAAAAAATGCTCTTACTGTTACCGACCTTTTGGAAGAGACACTGAAGAGGGTAGGCAAGGCCTCCGCAGAGCTTTGCGGACATATAGCATTTATGTGTACCACCGACCTTTACAATACCATTCTTTCGGATACCTCTTATCTCTGGACGATGGTAAAGGCCGCCACCTCGGGAGTAAAGAGTATAAACTACACCTATAACGAGGACTCAAGGATAATAGAAGTGGTATATTAATAATTAAAAAAATCGTAAGCCCCTGTTTTTTATTGACAGGGGCTTATCTTTATGATATAATGAGCAAGGTTATGACCAAAGAAGAGGCTGTATAAGACCTGCCTGATCCTGATAGGAGCGTCTTATTTTTATAAGCTCTCTTGCGGCCTCGGCGGCAATGGCTCTGTCCACCTTTGAGGAGACAAAGAAGTATCCCTTCCATTTGTCGGCATTAAAGGAGTCTGACCAGTTGTTTATATAGGCAAAGGTGTCCTTCTGGAAGGCCTCTCCCGTTTTTGATACAACAAGAAGGGAAAGGTGGCTGTCCTTAAGGCGGGGCATTACGATATTGAGGTCAAAGATGTCTATATCGGGTGCTTCAAGCCCTCTTTCTTCATAGGCTTTTATGATAAGCTCCAGCCATTGTCTTCTGATTTCAAAATACTTATCCATGGTCTTTCTGTCAAAGGCGGAGATAAGCTTCTTTATTGCTCCGGGAGCCGATGCGCTTGAAAGCATTTTACCGTAGTCCTCACCGAACTTCTTAATAAGCTGGGCGGCATTTTCCTTTGATGTTGACTGTATCTGGTCAATAAGGCCGTTTATCTGTGAGTCAAGCTCGCTTACGTCGGTTTCAAAGTCGTGGCGGTCAAGTACAAGACAGCGTTTGGGGATGTTTCGGGTTTTAAGCATATCCGTAATATCCGCAAAGCTCTTCTTTGGAGCATCCTGGGGATACGGGATACCGTTATCGTTGCAGAGAAGCTCCACGTCCCTATCGGAAAGATAGAGGAAATCGCAGGGGTGCTTTATTCTGCCCGAGGTGAGAAGACCCTGTATGCAATCCTGCATAACGTCTTCCGTCGCCAGCACCTTCTGGTGATAGTAGATATATACGTAAAGAATATTTCTGTTAAATATAAGTTCCTCAACCGTAAGGAGAGCATCTTCGGTTACCGCCAGGCGGTGATCTGTAAAGCTTCTTTCCTCCTGGGTGTGGATAACAAGCTTCATAAGGAAGCGTTCAACTCCGTAGGTAAGGGCAATTCCCGCCGTGTATGAGTCGCGCTGGGTATAGTCAAGCTTATCTGCGTCAAAGTCGCTGTTTATAATTCCCGTCAGGAAGGAACGGAATACCACCTTTTCTCCCACGCGGGTATAGTTATTGATACCAACAACCATATTGGCCGCTTCGGTAAGCAGCTTTTTGCAGGCGGCGCGGGTTCCCTTTTTGGGGAAGGAGATATGGTTTTTAAAGAAATCAATAAAGCTGTCCGAGGTCATTATAAGATAGGACAGTGTTTCGTGAGGCTTGGGGGAGATGTTTTGATTACTATCCTCCTTGAGAAACTCCATCATGGCCTTCATTTCGGGCATTACGCCGTAAACTTCTTCCGAGAGATGGGAGAATACACAATGGCCTATGTCGTGAAGGAGAGCCGCCAGACGGACGGTATATACGTCTTTGTCGGAAATGTACCTTTCCTTATGCTCTGCATCCGCCTTCCTTCCCGTGTTGTATCGGGATTGGAGTCTTTGGAGCATCTTTGTAGCAATAGCGACTGTGCCCAGAGAATGCTCGTAGCGTGAGTGTCTTGCGGCAGGATAGGTGTACTCGGCCATTCCAAGCTGGTGTATGTCACGGAGTCTTTGGAACAGAGGGGTATCTATTAATTCTATTTCCCACTTATAATACACAACAGAGCCCCAGATGGGGTCGTGGATAACCTTATCCGAGGTCTTCGCGGGTACAAAATCCCCAAGATAATGGTCTACAACTTTGTTTATCCTTTCGCGGAAATCCTTTACAGTATTCATGATTTTTCCGTCCGTTTCTTGGTTTATAACTGAATTATATCACAATTTATTTTACTTTGCAATATATAATAAAATATTTTTCAGATAAAGGAGAAAAAATATGCCTGAACTGACTAATCTTAAGAAAATATTGGCCGAAAGAGGTGTTCCCACTATTTGGGAAAACAGCCCTAAGGCGGTACGCCCCGAAGGTAGGATGTTTTATGATTACACCGCCGTAAACGAGGCCTGGGCGACAAAGAGAGCCGAGATTGTGGATCTTCTTGCCAGAGAGCAGTATGGATACCTGCCCCCTGCGGTTCCTTACGATATAGAGGTTGTAGAGGAAGCTAACATGCACGCCCTCAAGACCCAGAGAAGACTTATAAACATGACCCTTCATTGCCCCAAGGGTGATTACGTTCTGCCCTTCCATCTGGTTCTTCCCACAGCCATAAGAAAGGCACCCATGTTCGTGGCAATCAACTTCAGAAGTGGAGTTCCCGATTCCTATATCCCCGCTGAAGAAATAATTGACGCAGGCTTTGGCTTTGCCGCAGTATATTATAAGGATATTTCCGACGACAGCGCAAAAGAGGACGGCGTATACCCCCTCTTTGACAGAGATGAAAATACCGGTTACGGTAAGATCTCCCTCTGGGCTTGGGCTATGAGCAGAATTATAGACTATCTCACTACCCTTGACAGCGTTGATTCCAACAGAATAGCAGTTTGCGGACACTCCCGTCTTGGCAAGACCGCCCTTTGGTGCGGCGCTAACGACGAAAGAGTTTCCTGCGCCTTCTCCAATGACTCCGGCTGTGCAGGTGCCGCAATATACAGAGGCAAGGCGGGCGAGAGAACTCCCGATATTTCCAAGAACTTCCCCTTCTGGTTCTGCAAGAACTACTTTAAATACATTGGTCAGGACGAAACTCTTCCCTTTGACCAGCATCTCCTGGTTGCGGCAAATGCGCCCCACGCGGCTTATATCGCTTCTGCAGAGGGTGACTGGTGGGCAGACCCCATTTCCGAGTTCCTTTCGGGCGTTGCGGCCAGCGAGGTATACGAGGCCCTCGGCATGGAAGGTCTTAAGACTCCCGACAGACTGCCTGAGACAGGCGAAGTTCGTCATCACGGCTTTATAGGTTATCATCTCCGCTACGGTGGACATAATTTCAGCCGCGAGGACTGGCAGTATTACTTCAAGTTCAGATACAGACACGGGGTATAAAAGCTATGTTATCGTCTTTTAAAACTTATACGAGGAGGGCAGTATATGTCAAGATTTTTTACTTCCATATTCTATGTGCTATTCATTCTTTTGATTGTTATACTGTGTGCTATCTCCGTGCGGTATAAGTTTGATCAAGACGTGTCTGAAATTGAAAGTATACAAATTGTCAATTTGGATTGTTCTATGGGATACCATAGCGGCTCTCCCTACAGTGAAGAAAACGTCTCGGTTATTAGTACAATAGAAGTCGAAAAATATGATGAGTTTCTGTCTGATTTTCACAAGGTTAAAAGCTATCAACCAAATATAGGTAGCAGGATCCTTTCGGTCTCAGGTAGAGCTATCCGCGTTATCTATACAAACGGAATAATTGAACTGATAACATGCAGTGGTACGGCAATCGTGAAGGACGGTACTATTCGTGTACAAACAACCATGTTTGACAAGGAAAACTTTTTCCCTTTGCTTGATAAGTATTCGTGAAATATATAATTAGACTATGCAATATTCTCATTCAAAATAGAAGAAAAAAGACGGGCAGTTGCCCGTCTTTTTTCTATTCAAACAACTCGTCAATACTTCCGAACTCATACCCCATGGCTCTCCAGCCGTCAATGAGGGAGGCCAATATGTCCGCGTTTGTGGCCGAAGTGGAGTGCAACAGCACCACCGCGCCGTTGTGGATTCGGGAGTTCAGTTTTTCTATTGCCGATTGGGGAGAGGGCTGGCTGTTTACGTTCCAGTCAACGTATGCAAGGCTCCAGAATACCGTCGTATACCCCAGCTCTTTGGCCGACTCAAGGTTGTTTACACTGAACTTCCCTTGGGGTGGGCGGTAATATCTGGGAAGCTCCTGACCCGTTATTTCGTAGTAAAGTGTCTCCATAGGCTCAAGCTCGGCCTTGAGGGCGGTCGTTCCCGTCAGCTTGCTCATATCGGGGTGGGTGGCGGTGTGATTTCCAACCGTATGCCCCTCGGCAACCATTCGTTTTACAAGCTCGGGCTCGGTTTTCAGATAATGCCCTACCAGAAAGAAGGTCGCGGTGACCTTCTTTTCTTTTAAAACGTCAAGTATCTTTGCGGTATAGCCGTTTTCGTACCCCGCATCAAAGGTGAGCCATATTTTTTTCTCTTCGCTGTTCCCCATAAAGCAGGCGTCGTACTTTTTCAGTTCGCTGTTTGATACGTTTCCTCTGGGCGGGGTGTTTTTTTCACCGAATGTCAGCCCCCAATCGGTTATACTTCCCGAGGTCATGGCGGCTTTGTCCGCTACCGATCTTATTACGGGAATAAGCAATACCGCCACCGTCACAGCCAGAAGGCAGGCCGTAATCTGCAGGGCGTATCTGTCGGTGTATTTACCCACCTTTTTAAAGAATGCAATCCTTTTGTATATCTTCTTCATATGGGAGCGCCTTTCTTGTTTTTTTTCGGTAATGTATATGCGTTATCGCTCCCTAAAATGCAAAAAAGAGAAGCCCTTTCGGACTTCTCTTGATTTTATTCCTGTATTTCGTCGTTAGTTCCCGATTCTTCGTCTACGATCTCTTCCTGCATTTCGTCTCCGTCCCCGATTTCAAAGGTGGGGTTATCTATATGGAGATATCCAAGCTGTATAATTACTATAATTGCAATGACGTATATTCCGAAGGTTCCGAAGAGTCCTTTCAGGGATTCCTTTACCGAGAAGGGCTTATCATCGGGGGAGTGTTTTTTAATGCGGATTCCCATAATAAGAGCCATAATCACCGCTGCCAAGAGGGTTCCGCCCATGATTATAATGATGTTTTTACCCGAAAGGGTGAAGTTTTCGGTAGAGCCCGCCTTAACGTAGAGATAGGATATTACTCCGTTAACCAGGGCGTGTATTACTATGGGTACTATGATGTCTTCTGTTTTAAGATATATCCAGCCAAGTATTATTCCCACAAGCAACATATAGGGCATCTGGGGGATATTGGGGTGGTTTGCGGCAAAGATAATTGCGGGGATAAGCACGGCTAACAGATAACTGTCTTTAGAGAACTTGTTCATCACCACTCCACGGTAGAAGGGCTCGCAGAGAACGGCGGGAACAAGGGCGTAAACGAGAATGAAGAAGAGGTTTTCAAAAGGATTGCTACCCATGTCAGGGGCGTTCATTGTAAAGATGTAGCCGTCAGCTTTTGCAAAATCCATTACTGTAAAGGAAAGCTTAAGGCAGAGTATTGCCACCGATGTCGCGGCTATTGTGCCAAGCACTCCGTAGAGGACTTTCTGAAGGGTGGGTACGTCGGTGCTTCTTTTAAACACCTTTTTAACGGGGGAGTCCACCAAGAGGCCGTATATATACAGAGGAAGTGTCAATCCAACAGCCGAGATAATAGCTGTCAGCAGGGTCTTTAAATAAAACTGCCAACCGCCACCCGAAAGGGCGTTGCCTATCCATTCAATGGGAAAGCTTAAAAGCCCCCGCGAAATGCATATGAGTATTCCCGCCACCATAACTGCGGAAATAGTGTCGGCAATATATTCTTTTCTGTTCATAGTGTCAAAGGACACTATTTTCTTTGCTTTAGCCATATTTTTCTCCGTTTAATCTTTAGAGGTCAGACTGCCTTCGCTGTTAAGCCCTTCAAAACCCGTTTGGCGCAGGGCCTCGTAAATGACTACCGCCACCGAGTTTGAAAGATTAAGGCATCTGAGTGTATCTCTCATGGGTATCCTTATACAATCGTCATATCTTTCTTCAAGGAGAGATTCGGGCAGCCCCTTTGTTTCCTTGCCGAAAAGTATAAAGCATCCGTCGGGATATTCCGCATCGGTGTAGCATTTTGCGCCTTTTGATGAGGCAAAAAGCATGGGCTTTCCCTTTGCGTATTCCATAAAGTCCTGCAAGGACTCGTGGACAGTGACGTCAAGCTTTGACCAATAATCAAGGCCCGCTCTTTTCAGGTGAGCGTCGTCTATTTTAAACATCATTGGTTTTACAAGATGAAGCGCCGCCCCCGTACATGCGCAGGTGCGCGCCACGTTGCCCGTGTTTTGAGGGATTTCGGGCTCCACCAGAACTATATTGTAGGACATATCTTATCTACTTTCCTGTCGTTTTGTTAATTATATCATACACGACCTATCCGTTCAAGAGGTATTTTATGAAAAAAGACCGAATAAAAATCCTCTGCTGTGGCAAAATTAAAAGAGAATGATTTTTTAAAGGAGATACCCTATGGAATCCTTTGATTTAGACCACAACGCTTCAGAGGGGGAAGTTCTGGCCTCGGAACCCAAGGACGGCGCCGCACCCTTGGGGAGGTTTCACTGCCTCACTGTTATCGGGCAGATTGAGGGACATTTTGCCCTTTCGCCCCATACCAAGACCACAAAATACGAGCACGTCCTTCCCGCCCTTGTGGCAATAGAGGAGAGTCCTACGGTAAAAGGACTTTTGATGCTTCTCAACACCGCAGGCGGTGACGTTGAGGCGGGGCTTGCCATTGCGGAGCTTATTGCAAGTATGCGAAAGCCGGTGGTTTCACTGATTTTGGGCGGCGGCCACTCCATAGGCGTGCCCCTTGCCGTATCCGCAAGATACTCCTTTATTGCTCCTTCTGCCACCATGACGGTGCATCCCGTACGACTTAACGGCCCCATTGTGGGTACCCAGCAGACCATAACCTATTTTGAGAGGATACAGGATAGGATAATTCGCTTTGTGTCAGATAACTCAAAGATAACTCCGGAAAGGTACCGTCAGCTTATGAGTCATAACGGCGACCTTATGGCCGACGTGGGCTCACTTCTTAACGGGGACGATGCAGTAAGAGAGGGTATTATCGACAGCGTTGGGGGGCTAAAGGACGCCCTTGCAAAATTGGAGGAGCTTTGCGACAATGATGTACACGGTGTATGATTATGCGATTCTGGCAGCGCCCCTTGAAGAGAAGGAGCCTCCTTCTTTTAAGTCATTTTTCTCCACTGACCCACAAGCGTATCTTTCAGTAATAACCCCTGCCGTAAACACTTCTTTGCCCGATTTGAGTCAAAGAGATAAAAAAAGAGAGGTCACCCACGGGTGACCTCATATCTTTACATAAGGGGCGCAAAAAGACGGAGAAGTCTGTTGAGCAGTCTGCCGAATTTCGCGTATTTTTTGCAATCCTCCGCCGTAATAAGGTGGGATTTTTCCTGGGTTTCCAGAAAATCCTTTTCCATAGCTTTTGTGACCGTGGGATTTTCGTAAATGCAGGTGCCACACTCAAAGTGGAGGTTCAGACTTCGGTAGTCAAGGTTTGCCGTGCCTACGGTGGCTACCTTTCCGTCGCAAAGCAGGGTCTTTGAATGAATAAATCCGGGGGTGTATTCGTATATTTTTACCCCCGCATCCCGCAAGGTTGCATAATACGACCTTGTGGTGCGGTGTACCAGCTTTTTGTCGGCAATGTGTGGCGTTATTATCCTTACGTCAACGCCGCTTTTTGCCGCAAGGCAGAGGGCGCTCTGGAGATTTTCGTTGATTATGAGGTAGGGGGTAGTGATATAGACGTAGTCGGAAGCTCTTTGAATAATCTTAAGATACACCTGTTCGGCCACATATTCCTTGTCCATAGGTGAGTCGGCGTAGGGCTGAACGTACCCAAGTCCGCCTGCTTGGGGCAGAATAAGAGATTGGGGATACAAGGGGGCGTAGTCTTCGTCCTCTTTTGAATAAAGTCCCCACATTGAGAGAAAAATCAGGGTCAGGCTCCAGGCGGCTTTGCCCGATATCCTTATTCCCGTATCCTTCCAATGGCCGTGCTTTTCGATTTTATTGATATATTCGTCAGCCAGATTTATGCCGCCCGTAAAGGCAACCTTGCCGTCTATGGACACTATCTTTCTGTGGTCACGGTTATTCTGAATACTTGAAAGGACGGGGATAAAGGGGTTGAAAACGTGAACCTTCAATCCTTTTTTTGCAAGGATTTTGGGATATTCCTTGGGTAGTGTCACAAAACAGCCCATGTCATCGTAGAGGATTCTTACCTCAACCCCTTGGGCGGCTTTTCTTTCAAGGATTTCAAGAATACTGTTCCACATCTCGCCCTCTTCTATGATGAAAAACTCAAGGAAGATGTACTTTTCGGCCTTTTCAAGCTCCTTTAGCAGGGCCTTATGGAAGTCTTCGCCTATGGGATAGTATTCGGCTTCGGTGCCGTCGTAAATTGGGAAGCCGCAGTACCCTTCAAGGTAGGTGGCTACCGAGGAGTCGAAGTTTGGGCGTGATTTGAGGACTTCAAGGAGCCCCGAATCTCTCGTGGCGTGGTCCTTTCTCCGTTTGTCTTTCAGTAGCAGAAGCTTTGAGAACCGTCTTGTGCTTGATTGAAAGGCAAAGAAGATATAAAGCAATCCTCCGAATACGGGGAAGGCCAATACGAGGCATATCCATATTGTTCGAAAGGCAGGGGGCGTGTCAAGGCTGATAATGTAAAGTGCCGCGCCCACGCTTACTATATTAAGGACAGATGCGACCATTTGTGAAGCCATACTGTTGCTTACCAGAATGTAAATAAATACGGCCATTTGCAGAGCCAGTACCCCAATAACCAACATTCGGCGGCGGAACAAATTATAATACCATTTTTTCTTTGGTTGCATACCTTTTGCGGTGTTGTTTTGTTTCATTTTTTCCTCTATGTTAAGAATCTTAATCTTATATTACAGTATATCACCATAAAATATCTTTGTCAACAAATCCCGCCCATTAACCACATAAATGTATGTTTAAGGTAAAAAATGTGACAAGGATGGGAAAGTCCGTTCCTATATATTAATCACACAAAATTCAAAAACTATTCCACTAAAGGGCTTGACAAAAGGGAAAATATTATGTATAATATATTAGCAAACAAATAACTCTTTGTTATTCACCCACTTATACGGAGAAGTACTCAAGTTGGTGAAGAGGCGCCCCTGCTAAGGGTGTAGGTCGAGAAATCGGCGCAGGAGTTCAAATCTCCTCTTCTCCGCCAAAAATCCAACTCGAAAGAGTTGGATTTTTTTCTTGTATCTTCTTGACTCTTTGCTTCGCCTGTGGTATACTGTTGCAGGTGAATTAACACATTAATCACACATTCTTAATATTATCTCGCTATTTGGGATATATAATATGAATATACATAATCGACTTTATTGAAAGGACAACCTACATGTTTGAAAAACTGCTTGCCCTTGAAGAAAAATTCAATCAGATAGAGGCCAGACTCTCCGACCCCAACGTTATATCCGACCAGAACACCTTTAAGGCTCTGATGAAGGAAAGAAAGATGCTGGAGCCCATAGTTGAGGCCTTCGGCGTATATAAGGCAAAAAAGACTGCCGTTGACGAAGCGGCGGAGATACTTGAAAATGAAACCGACAAGGAGCTCCGTGAGCTTGCCGAAGAGGAATATTACTCCGGCAAAGACGAGCTTGTAAAAATGGAAGAAGAGCTCAAGATCCTCCTTCTCCCCAAGGACCCCAACGACGATCGAAGCGTTATCGTAGAGATACGTGGCGGTGCGGGTGGCGAAGAAGCCGCATTGTTTGCTCATTCTCTTTTCAGAATGTACTCCATGTACGCCGAGCAGAAGAGATACAAGCTTGAGGTTATTGAGCTTAACGAAACCGAGCTTGGCGGTATCAAGGAAATAAGCTTTTCCATTGACGGCGAAGGGGCATACAGCCGCCTTAAGTACGAAAGCGGCGTTCACAGAGTTCAGCGAGTGCCCGAAACCGAGTCCTCCGGCCGTATCCATACCTCTACCGTAACCGTAGCAGTTCTTCCCGAGGCTGACGACGTTGAAGTTAACATCAACCCCGCCGACCTCCAGATAGAGACCCACCGTTCCGGCGGTGCAGGCGGTCAGCACGTTAACAAGACCGAGTCCGCCATAAGAATCATTCACATTCCCACGGGAATAGTGGTTGACTGTCAGGATGAACGAAGCCAGCACAAGAACAAAGAAAAGGCTCTGAAGGTTCTTCGTTCCAAGATATACGAAAAGATGCAGTCCGAGCAGGATGCAAAGATTGCGGGCGAGCGTAGAAGTCAGGTTGGTACGGGTGACCGAAGCGAGCGTATCAGAACCTACAACTTCCCCCAGGGAAGAGTTACCGACCACAGAATCGGCCTTACCCTGTATAAGCTCCTTGCCTTTATGGACGGCGACCTTGACGAGATGATAGATGCTCTCATTACCACCTCCCAGGCTGAAAAGCTGAAGAATGAGGGGGTATAAGAGGGTGAGCGATCAGAAAAAAAAGAGTGGCCTTGATCTTGCCTCTCTCATAATCAAGATAACCTTGTTTGCCCTTTTGGTAGGCTTTGTCCTTACTCTGGCCACACTCCTCGTTCCCATAACCGTGCCCACGGCAATGGACGTGGATGATATGAGATTCGGAAAGCCCTTTCCTTTTATGATTCAGAGCTTTTCGGGTGTGCCTCATGAGGAGTTCTTCCCCGCAAAGTGTATCCCCAAGTTTACCGAAAGATACTCCACCGTAATAGATATGTGGATGTTTTTTGCATCCTTTATCTTTAATTCGGCCATAGCTGCCGCCGTTACTCTTGGCGTGAGGTTCTATATGAGCCGCCGAGCTAAAAAGAAAGACACTCTTCCCGAGGTGGAAGTGGTTGACGGCTTTGCTGTAACGGAAAATGAAAAAGATTTAACCTGATAAAAAGATAACCGCCGCACACAAGTGCGGCGGTTAATTTTATATGTACGATTTTATTCTGCGGGAACGGAGAATGCTCTCTCTACAACCTCTGCGTCGGGCTTCTTTGTAAAGAGGCTAACCAGGGGAACTATAATCACCGATACTGCCATCGCTACACAGCCGAAGGTGGGGGAGTTTGAGCTTACTGCCTGGAAGGCGGCGTAAAGGCCGTCGGTTTCCAGTACCGGAGAAGTGATTATGCTGTATATTACCATTATTGCTACCACGGTAACACCGCTTATCATACCTGCCCAAGCGCCTGCCTTTGTGGTCTTTTTCCAGTACAGACCCCAGATGTAGGGACCGAGGAAACAGCCGGCTACGATACCCCAGGAGTATGCCATGATGGAAACGATTACGGCAAAGTTTGCGGTGGCGAATATGAAGGAAAGAAGGACGAATGCAAGGCAAAGGCCTCTGGTGAGAAGCATCTGACGGTTTGCCTTGATGGGGGTCTTTCTTACGGTGGGGATAAGGTCAACGGTGATGGAGGATGCGGATGTAAGAACTACGGAAGAGAGGGTGGACATTGATGCGGAAAGAACGCAAACAAGCAGAACCGCAATCAGTATACTGCCCCAAATATCTCCGCCGAAAGCCTTGGTAAGCATTTCGGGCACTACGTAGTCAAAGCCGCATTCGGGCTGACCGTTTTCAAGGGTGGGAATAAAGAATCTGCCAAAGGAACCTGCAAGGTAGGCTCCGCAGCCAATGATTATTGCAAATATGGTTGATATGATAGTGGCCTGAGGAATGGTCTTTTCGTTTTTCAGGGCGCTGAACTTATGTATCATCTGAGGTAAGCCCCAAACGCCGAATGAAGTAAGGAGAATGTTTACTGCCAGGAAGTTGAAGTTGCTTCCCCCGAAAACGCTTACAAGAGAAGGATTTTCAGCCTTAAGTGCTTCAATGCCGTTAGCAAGACCTCCAACTGCGGGGTTATTGATTATACCCACTACCATAAGGATAACGCCTGCAAGCATCAGAATGCCTTGAACAAGAGAGTTGACAGCTGTGGCAACGTATCCCCCAAGAACCAGATACACGGCAGTAAATACTGCAACGATGGCCATGCATATTACGGTGCCGTTATCACCGAATATGGGGAATATGGTGCTGAAAAGGGATCCGAGGCCCTTGTACACCGAGGCGGCGTAGGGAACGAGGAAGATAAATATAATAAGCGCGCTGTATATCTTCATTCCCTTACTGTTATATCTGCCCGCAAACATTTCGGGCATGGTTCTTGCGGAGAGGGATATGGTCATTCTTCTGGTCTTCTTTGCAAGAAGAATCCAGGCTATGGTACTGCCTATAATGGCGTTGCCTATACCTATCCATATAGATGATAAGCCGATATCCCAACCGTGTTTGCCGGCATATCCAATAAAAATAACGGCAGAGAAATAGGACGTACCGTATGCAAATGCAGACAACCACGCGCCAATGTTTCTTCCGCCGAGTAAGAATCCGTCTAATGTGTTAGCTTTTTTTGTACTTGCTACGCCGATAAAACAGGTTACGGCAACGAAAATTACAAGCACAATGAGAGATACGATCTGTGTCATTTTACCTTTACTACCTTTTCTACTGATTGTATTTGTGCGAGGATATGTCTAAACGATATATCCGTCCTACATGACCCAACGCGGGTCGCTACAACAACTACGAGGAGAATTATACCATAAATATTCTTATAAGTAAATAGTAGGTAAGTAGAATTTAAAAAAAATTAGAAAACCCCCGATTTTTGTCTTGACAAAAGGGCGGGGATATGGTATCCTAATATCATAAAAAACTTAAGAAAGCAGGCCAAGAAATGAAGAAATTTTTTGAAGAATTCAAAACCTTTATCGCCAAGGGTAACGTTATGGATCTTGCCGTAGGTATGATAATCGGATCTACCTTTACCAAGATAGTTAACAGTATCGTTAACGACATAATCAACCCCTTCGTAAGTCTTCTTACCGGCAGAACCAACTTTCAGGATATGTTCGTTCTCTTAAGCGAGCACGTTGACGAGGTTACCGGTGAAGCTATCGTGTTTACCACTCTTGAAGAGGCAAAGGCTGCCGGCGCTACCGTTATTGCTTACGGTAATCTTATTCAGGTAGTTCTTGACTTCCTTATCACCGCTATTGCAGTATTTCTCATCGTTAAGGGTCTTAACAAGATGAGAGAAGCAGGCGAAAAGATCAGAAAAAAGGAAGCAAAAGAAGAAGCTGCCGAGGAAAAGGCTGAATAATTTCCCGCAAAAAAAGAAAGGGCAAGCCGTTTGGCTTGCCCTTAATTGATAGGTTTATTCTTTTTCGGTACCGTCGGGATTAAAGAGGGGGAGGAAGTCGGGGGCCAAGCGGGCTTA
>JAZRLW010000162.1:0-4304 GCA_045647025.1 Eubacteriales bacterium | reverse complement strand
ACCGATAACGGAATATTCAGGCAAATATCCCGTGTCAGGCTTTTAAAACATATACGTCAGCTGTCTTTGGTTTACGATAGAGAGTCTACACCATTTGCCGTTCTTGATACGTCAGGCTTTTCTGTCTACTCAAATCCTGCAGCCAGAGCAGCTTGGGGCACTTCCATATATTCAAAGGGCATAGGTGCTGTATGTGCCGAGCCTTGGGATACAATAGTTGAGGAACTGTGGAATGATGGGTTGCCCAGAGAAGTGTGCTTGATTGGTAAGATTTCTTACCGGAAGGCCGTACTTACACCTCTGGTTATGGGTGGCGTTCGTCTGATTGCATTTAAGACTATTGGCCCGCTGGGAAGTTCTTCTGTTACTATTCCTTATTCCATTGACCCCATGGCTGATTGGGCGAGAGTGGAGGAAGAGATTCCTTTAGAGGAGTCTATGGCTGATTTCTATTCCATTAAGGGGCAGATACCCGATAAAAAATTTGATACAATAAACTCTTTATATAAAAATATTATTCGAAAAAGGTCAGGCTTTGGCACCTTATCCACCATATACCGAAATTATGGCGGTAAGCGGGAAAAGGCTGTTGATATAGTTAATATAATAAAGCGTATAGGCAAAGAAACGGGCGTTGTTGATAGGATAATAGCTCCCTCGCTATCAAATTATTGTATTGGCCTGGATGCGGACGAGGGCGTAGTCGCTCTTGCCGTTGCAGAGTGTCTTAGGTGGCTCGTCCCATATATGAAGAGAATCGGCGAGGATGAAAAGATAACTGTAAAATTATTCTTTTATATGGGCAGGGTAAAGATAAGATTCAGCGTAACCAGGCCTAAAAATCCTCCTGAGCTGATAAAGAGCAACAGTGATAAGTATTATTTTGAAGGGTTGCAACACATTGCAGGT
Source organism: Eubacteriales bacterium (assembly GCA_045647025.1). Taxonomy (GTDB): domain Bacteria; phylum Bacillota; class Clostridia; order Oscillospirales; family UBA644; genus JAZQLP01. The sequence goes on along the minus strand of JAZRLW010000162.1, from coordinate 3,395 downwards.
GTTATTAAAACCTTCGGTGGTCAGTTTGAAAGCGGAGTAAGTATTTCTGAAATGTACCTCCTTTGGGATGTTCCCTTTGTAAAGGCTCAATTTGAAAACGTTATGTCTGAAATAAACGATCTGTTTGATGATGCAGTTATATCCGAGGCTATAAACGGTGTAGTATATGCTGCACGGTTAAACTCGGACAGATAGAAAAAAATTACGGCGTACTTACGCCGTAATTTTTTTATTGTCTTTTTATTTGCCTGTAAAAGCAAACTATTGCTATAGTTATAATTAATACTCCGTACCCCAGCACCCATAACAGGTTGGGAAGGGCATCTGCCATATTACCACTTAAAACGGCTCTTTCCATATCTACCGCATGGACGAAGGGCAGGAGATAAGCTATCTTTTTAAAGGTTCCGCCCACCAAGTTTAGGTCAAACCATATTCCCGATAACCATGCCGAGAGATTGGTAAGTAGAGCTCCGCAGATACCTCCTACTTGTTTATCGGTAAGAATACTGCCAAAGAGAAGTCCCAAAGCGATATAAAGCAGTGCAACGGGAATGATAAAAATAATTGCATAGAGTATGTTAATGGTGATTTTAAGTCCCAAAGTTACGGCAACTGCATAACAGATAATGCATTGTGCGGCCGCAAGGGGAAGAATAGGCAGTGTATATCCGAAAATGAAATCCTTTGCCGTCATTGGTGTGGTGTAAAGTCTTTGGAGCAGGGCACTTCCTCTGTCCTTTGAGATCAGGGTTGCTGAAAAGAGGGTCATAAATGACAGACCAAAAATGGTAACACCGGGTGTCAGATGATCTATTTCAAAAAGGCTTACGGGTACATTTGCTTGTATTACTGATAGCAATAAGAGCAGAACGATGGGAAAGCCAAGTCCGAATGCCAGATTAAGAGGGTCTCTTATGATTTCTTTTAGATTACGGTGAGCAAAGGTCAGCAATCTCACTGTTTTATCCCTCCTTTGACGATATGAATAAAGGCTTCTTCAAAGCTGTTCGTTTGAGCTATTTGTTTAATCTTTTCAGACGTTTCGCATATCAGTAATTTACCGTCCTTCATTATTGCTATGCGGTCGGACAGTGCCTCTGCTTCTTCCATATAGTGAGTGGTGAGGATTACGGTTACTTTTCCTTTAAGAGAACGGATAATATCCCATAATTCACTTCTTGCAATTACGTCAAGCCCCAATGTGGGTTCGTCGAGAAAAAGTATCTGAGGCTCTCCTATAAGCGCCATTGCAATACTGAGACGTCTTTGCCAACCGCCCGAAAGCTTTCCTGCTTTCCTGTTGAGTATGCTATTAAGCCCCAGCATGGTGGTAAGTGCTGAAAGCTTTTCTTCTTTTTTATTTTTTGAAAATCCGTATATGCCCCACATAAGGTCAAGGTTTTCTTTTACTGTAAGACCAGCGGCCACTGCTGTTTCCTGGGGTGATACTGAAATAAGCCCCTTTACCTCGGAGGTGTTTTTAATTATGCTTTTACCCATAAGAAGGGCATCTCCATGTGTAGGGGAGGTAAGGCAGGAAAGCATTTTTATGGTTGTTGTCTTTCCCGCACCGTTTATTCCTAATAATGACAAAAGCTCGCCCTGTCTTACGTTTAAGTCAAGGGAATCCACCGCCGTAACATCCTTATATCTTTTAGTCAGTGATTTTATTTCTATAGCGTTCATATGTTTTTATCTCCGTATCGCTTTTTTAGGCCCTGATAAATATCCGAAATCATAGAACTTATCAGATCCCATTCAAGCTGGGTATAATTCGTAGCCACCATAGTTGCTATTCCGTGAACAAATGCCCATATTTCAAGATGGAACAGTAAGGCATCTTCCCTGGATAGCCCCGTGGTTTCCTGGGCTATTTCAATTATGTCCGAAAAGGCTTGATCATCCTTTATTTTTTCACTGGAACGGTCGCGCATAAAAAGAAGCTTAAAAAGCTCTGTTTCTTCTTTTGCAAAGCGAATATAGGCCATACCGGTTGCTTTATAAACTGGGTATTCCTTCTTTTCCTCTTCCTTTTTTGAATAGTCTCGGTAAATACCGCCCGCTTTTTTTATAACCTCTTCTTTCAGTTCTTCCATAGAATTAAAATTAAAGAATATAGGCTGGGTCGAGCAGTCAAGTTTACGCGCTATTTCCCTTGCATTTACGGCATCTATACCTTTTTCTCGGACGATATCGAGGGCGGTTTTTACTATTGCTTCTTTTGTGGTCTTTATTTTTGGGGGCATAACCTTCTCCTTGTATAACAAATGTTATATATCGCTTGCTATATTATACTGCACTTTTTGTTATTTGTCAAGGCCTTTTATATAAAAAATACCCGCCAAAGTTTTTGTAATCTTTGACGGGTATTTTTTTTATTTTATTGGGTGGAGATTATCTTTTCCCCTATAATATGAGCGGCGAGGGCTACAATATCGGGGCATGGGCGTTTCTTATAATATTCGGGGGTTCTTGCCTCGGGAACGTGGGAACCTGCCTGCACGTCCAGCATCTCTTTGCAGATTATGGTGTCCTTCCCATTGGCTGCTTTAAACTCCGCCGCAAGGTCTTGTATGAGCTTATAATGGGCAGTTTTGGCCTCCATATCCTTTGGGTCGGAGTATCCGAATTTTAATCCCGCAACCATAATGGCGCCGCTGAAACCTCCGCATACCTCACGGAGCCGTCCCATTCCTCCGCCAAAGGAGGATGCCATCATCATAAGGGTATCTTTGTCAATGTCAAAGTCTTCCGCAAAGGCGCCCACAACTGCCTGAGAGCAGTTGTATCCCTGCAAGAAAAGCTCTTTTGCCTTTATTCCGTACTTGTTCACTGCCGTTCTGTCCTTTGAAAATTAATTTTTCTGAATCTATGGGTAATCAGGGATCAGCTTTGGTGCAGCCTACTTCGTCATATTGTGGAAGGCGCTCAGAAGGGCCTTAGTGTTGGCCTTCATAACGTCGGTATGGGTTCCTGCACCCCAGTACATGGTTCCGTCTTCCCTCTGGAGACCTATGTATGAGGCCGCAACGCTTCGTGAGCCCTCGCCCTGCATACTGTGCTGGGTAAATACCTGAAGGGTATATTCTTCACCCGTGTAGGCGTGGAGGGCATTGTTTATGGCGCTGAGAGAACCGTTGCCTTCGGCTTCTATTTCGGTTTCCTGTCCGTCCTTTTTAAAGGTGACGGTTATTTTTACAACGTCGTTTTCTCTCATAAAGTCAAAGTCGGTAACCGATATGGCGCATTTATTGTTAAGATAATTTTCGGTAAAGATGTTAAGTACTTCTTCGGACTTGAGTTCCTTATGCTCCGTATCGGAGATTCCTTTGCAGAGATAACTGAGGTGTTCGCGCATCTTTTTGGGCAGAATATATCCGTAGGTATGTTCC
>JAZRLW010000161.1:0-11927 GCA_045647025.1 Eubacteriales bacterium | reverse complement strand
CTTGCCTTCTTCTATAGTAATAACGCCGACAGCGGTAACCTTTTCCATAGCCTCGGCAATGAGCTTACCGATGTTTTCGTCGCCTGCGGAAATGGTGGCAACCTTTGCTATGTCAGCACTGCCGGATACGGTCTTGGAGTTAGCCTTGATTATTTCAACGGTCTTTGCAACGGCCTTCTGAATACCCTTTCTTACTACCATGGGGTTAGCGCCTGCAGCAACGTTCTTCATACCCTCGTTGATGAGAGCCTGAGCAAGAACGGTCGCGGTGGTGGTACCGTCACCTGCGGCATCGTTGGTCTTGGTAGCAACTTCCTTTACAAGCTGTGCGCCCATGTTTTCAAAGGGATCTTCAAGCTCGATTTCCTTTGCAATGGTAACACCGTCGTTGGTGATGAGGGGTGCACCGAATTTCTTGTCTATTACTACGTTTCTGCCCTTGGGGCCAAGGGTGATTTTAACGGTATTGGCAAGGGTGTCGATACCGTTTTTGAGGCTGTTTCTTGCCTCTTCGCTATATGAAATCTGTTTAGCCATAATGCGTATTCTCCTATTACTTATTCAACTATTGCGAGGATGTCGTTCTGCTTAACGATGGTGTATTCTACGCCGTCAACCTTAACGTCGGTGCCGGTGTACTTGCCGGTGATTACCTTGTCGCCGACCTTTACGTACATTTTAACTTCGTTGCCGTCGATCATTCCGCCGGGGCCTACTGCCACAACTTCAGACATCTGGGGCTTTTCCTGTGCGGATGCGGTAAGGATAAGACCGCCCTGAGTCTTTTCTTCGGCTTCAACTGCCTTAATTACGACTCTGTCTGCCAAGGGTACGATTTTCATAAATGTTACCTCCATATATATAAGATGCGTTTTTCTTGTCGATTTAGCACTCATTGTGCAAGAGTGCCAGTATCCTATATTATATCATAACCTGCAACTTTTTCCAATATACAACTTAACCAAAAATAATGGCATTTTATTCCTGCAGCATTGTTGGGTTTGCACAAATAACTCCTCACCCCCTTATTTAACACTCTTTTGACTTGAATTTACCTAATTATTGTGCTATAATGTATAGGTATAATTATAATATACTGAAAGTGTCATCTTCGGAGAAGTTTAATGAATAATACCCAAGAAAATATACAGCAAACCGAAAAAGTAAAAATCCCCCTCACCCCTAAGGTAATCATGTACCCTATGATGTGGGGATTCTTCGCCATACTTATGGCTGTGGCAACGGTCATTTTCCCCTTTGCCGCAGTGGTCACGGTGGCCTTCGGCTCCCTTTCCTTTGCCCTGATGAAGCTTTACGCTCCCTCGGTGGCCTACGAAAGACTCCTGCCCATAATATTCACCGTAGCCTCCCTTCTTATCACCGACAGTCTTACCCTCACCGCTTTTCTCTTAGGGGTATTTCTTCCCGGCGGATATATGATGGCCTGGATAATCGGTGCAAGAAAGCAATTCAGCAACGCCGTGTCCTCCCAGTTTTTAGTATATGCCATCTACACCGTTGTAGTATTCCTCATAGCCTTGGGCGAGATTGGTGATTTTGACCTTGATAACCTTATCAAGCCCTTTGCAACCACCGTCAAGGATATGTTCGGTCAGGTGTACGACGTTATAGTGACCCTGCCCTATGAAGGATTCGCCGTTACCCGCGATAACTTCATATATGATTTTTATAAAACAACCATTTCCCTTATCCCCTCCTATGCGGCCATATTCTATCTGGCAACGGGAACCCTCTCCTACTGGATGGCAAAGTCCGTCCTCAGAAGAAAGAGAAACCTCGACCCCGAGAGCGTGAAGTTCTTCAGCAACTTCGACCTCTTCAGAGTCAGTCCCGTAGGAGGCGGCGTATACGTTATAGTTTCCATTCTGGCCCTCATTGTCACCACCACAAAAGCGGCAGTGATAATAGCCACAGTGGACACCGTTATGAACGTCGTGTTCTGCTACGGCGGAGCCTCGGTCATAGGCTTCTTTATGAAGATGCACGGAATAGGCAGGGGTGTAAGAGGATTCGTTTATTTCATGCTCATTATAGTCTGCCTGTTCGTTCCCGGTCCAAGCTCCATACTTTCCCTTATAGGGCTGTTTGACTGCTTCTGGAACATCCGTCGCTTTATCAGACCCTCCGCAAAATACATGTAAGGCAAAACCACAGAAAAGGAGTGACCCACACCGTGACCACAAACACCTATCAGCAAAACAGACTTTTCTCGGGCGCAATACTCCGCCTTCACTACCTGGCCATAATTGCCGTAGCCGCGGTGCTATTCCTGGAATACGGACTCAAGAGCCTATACTGGCTTATTCCCGCACTGGTGGTGTACATAGCTCTTTACGAGCTTTTCCTCTACAGGTCCAGAAAGACCGCCCACGCCGCCGCCCAGACCATAATATCAATGCTTGACCCCGAGGAAAGGAGAAGGCTTGACAACTTCCCCATCCCCGTAATAGTAGCCGCCGATGACGGTACCCTTATATGGCAGAGTGAGCTCTTTATTGACAGAGTGGGTGAGCCCGCCGCAAGGGGCATTAAGAACGTAGCAAATATAGACGAAGCCCTCACCGACGATGCGCCCTATCACAGAGTGGCCTTCGAAAACAGACATTACGACGTATACACCGACGAAAAGGCCACCCCCAACGGTGAGGCCACCGTCAGAACGTATTACTTTATAGACGTTACCGAGGCCTGCGACCTTGCTGACAGATTTGACGACCAGCGTCCCGTAGTGGCTCACGTCCTTATAGATAACTACGACGAGCTTTTCTCGGGACTTAGAGAAACCGACAAGGCTCAGGCTCTTACCCAGATATACGATACCATTACCGCCTGGGCGGCTGAAACCAACGGTCTTCTCATCAGGTCCGAGCGTGACAGATTTATATTTATCTTTGACAACAAGGTACTCAAAGCCCTCTCCGAGGTAAGATTTACCATTCTCGATAAGGCCAAGGGCCTCCAGCTGGGTCTTAAGACCTTCCCCACCCTCTCCATCGGTATAGGCATGGACGGTAACAGCTACTCGGGTAACGACGACTTTGCCCGTATGGCCATAGATATGGCCCTCAGCCGTGGCGGCGACCAGGCCGTTATAAAGATAGGCGACAAGTATGAGTTCTTCGGCGGCACCTCAAAGGCCTCCGAAAAGAGAACCAAAATAAAGGCAAGAGTTATCGCCTCTGCCATAAGAGAGCTTTTCAAGACCACTTCCACCGTTTATATAATGGGTCACAAGTTTGCAGACCTTGACTCACTGGGCTCCTGTCTGGGCTTTTACAGAATAGCCACCTCTCAGGGCAAAAAGGCAAAGATAGTCCTTGACGAAAACTCAAACCTTGCAGTAAAGCTTTCCGAACAGCTCAAGCTTTCGGGTCAATATGAAAACGTATTCATCTCCCCCGCAAAGGCTCTTGAAGAGGCCGATTCCTCGGCAATGACGGTAATCACCGACACACACCGTCAGCCCTTAGTAATGGCTCCCGACCTTATCGGAAAGACAAAGAGCTGTATTGTAATAGACCACCACAGAAGAAGCGTGGACTACATTACGGGTACTGACGTGTTCTTCCACGACCCTGCAGCTTCTTCAGCCTGCGAAATGGTCACCGAAATAATCCAGTATATGCCCGACTGTGCAGTAACAAAGCTTGAGGCCGAGGCCCTTATGGCAGGTATCTGCCTTGATACCAAGTTCTTTACCATAAGAACCTCCGACACCACCTTCGAGGCCTCCGTATTCCTCAAAAAGGCGGGCGCAAACACGGTTAACGTAAAAATGCTCTTCCAGACCGACACCGACACCTATAAGGATAAGGTGGCACTTATGGTCAACGCGGAAATATACGCATCCATCACCGCCATAGCCGTATGGCCCCACATCTCCACCGATAACGGAAAGATGCGAATCGTGGCATCCCAGGCCGCCGACGACCTTCTCAATATAGAGAACGTCCACGCAGCCTTCACCCTCTTTGAGGACGGCTTTGGTTCCATCAGCGTTTCCGCCCGTTCCTACGGGGTGATAAACGTTCAGCTCATTATGGAAGACTTAGGTGGCGGCGGACACCAGACAATGTCGGGTGCTCAGCTCACCTGCTCAATGGAAGAAGCCGTAGAGAAGCTCCGCGGAGCCATTGACAAATATCTCAGCGTAGCAAACATAAAATACAAGCCTCAGAACGAAACAGAGGCACAGTAACAAAAGCAAATCCCCTTACAGAAAGGAAAATGCGTGAAAGATAATCTGCAGCCATAAGATATTGTGTGCTCTTCACGCAAAAATTTAAATCTTTTCTTCGAAAACCTTTAAATTTGTGTTTGAGTTGCCCTAAACGGCAACAGAAAGGAATAAATAATGGAAGTAATTCTCACACAGGACGTACGCGCCCTCGGTAAAAAGGGAGAAAAGGTAAAGGTATCCGACGGATACGCAAGAAACTTCCTCTTCCCCAAGAATCTTGCAAAGGAAGCAAACGCTTCTAACCTTAACGTAATGCACTCCCAGCAGGAGGCAAAGGACTACAAGGCCGCACAGCAGAAGGCCGCCGCCCTCGAACAGAAGGCAGGTATTGACGGCAAGACCGTTGAACTCCACGCAAAGGCCGGCGCAAACGGCAAGATCTTCGGCGCCATCACAGGCAAGGAAATCGCAGAGGCCCTCGAAAAGCAGTACGGCATAAAGATTGACAAGAAGAAGATAGTTATGGCAGACAACATCAAAAACTACGGCACCTACTCGGTAGACCTCAAGCTCTATCCCGAAATCGCCGCAACCGTTACCGTTAAAGTTACCGAATAATAAAGGCAAGGCCGAAAGGACGTCCCGTCATGGACAGAAAAAGCTATAAAACAAAATATTCCCAGGCTCTGGATATAGAATATGCGGACAAGACCGTTCCCAAGAGCATAGAGGCCGAGCAGGTAGTGTTGGGTGCCATTCTGGTTGACCCCAACGCCATTTCTCAGGCGGCTCTTACCCTTACCCCTCAGAGCTTCTATCTTGAAAAGCACGCCCAGCTCTTTGAGTGCATGACCGAGCTTTTCAACCTCTCCATGGCTTTGGAAGCGGTGCCCCTTCTTGAAAAAATGAGGGAGCACGGCTACTATGCCGAAGAGGACAAGGAGTATATACTCTCCCTCATCACCCGCCACACGGGCATTGAGAGCCTTGAGTATTACGTCAACATAATAGCCGAAAAGTCCGCCCTTCGCGAGGTAATAGAGATATGCAAGAAGGTCACGGGTATGTGCTTTGACAGCCAAGCCCTGCCCGAAGTCCTTGACACGGCGGAAAGCCTCCTCTACTCCATAAAGAACGGCAGAAGCCTTGACGCTCTTCCCCAGCTCCACACCGTAGTGCGCGAGGTTATGAAGAACGTTCAGGATATGCAGAACGACACCACGGGTAAGTTTGCCAGCGTAAAGACGGGCATTGATTCCCTTGACAGAATAACGGGTGGTTTTGGTAAGAGCGACCTTATAATACTGGCCGCTCGACCCGGTGTTGGTAAAACGGCTCTGGCTCTTAACATCGCCTATAACATTGCCGCTTCCTCTAACTACACCCCCAAAAAGTCGGTAGTTGTCTTCTCCCTTGAAATGTCCTCCGAGCAGCTTGCAAAGCGTATAATCTCTTCAAGCTTGCTCATTGACAGCTCACATCTCCGCGACGGCACCCTTAACGACGCCCAGTGGGATGATTTGTACGACTATTGGCACAACGTCCTTCCCGACGTTCCCCTTTATTGCGACGATACCCCCAACATCACGGCTCTTGATATGAAATCAAAGCTCCGCAAGGTAAAGAATCTGGGCCTTGTGGTAATCGACTATCTCCAGCTTATGAACAGCGCAAAGAACACCGACAACCGTGTTCAGGAGCTTTCCGAAATTACCCGTTCTCTCAAGCTTATGGCAAAGGAATTCAACGTACCCATCCTTCTCCTTTCCCAGCTCTCCCGTAGCATCGAACAGCGTAACAAGGGCGAAAGAGCGCCCCGACTTTCCGACCTTCGTGACTCGGGTTCTATCGAGCAGGACGCAGATATGGTATTCTTTATCAGTAAGCCCGAAGGTGCAGAGAACAACCCCGCCCTTCAGAACGTCAAGGAGCTTTACGTTGAAAAGAACCGTCACGGTCAGACGGGTAAGATAGAGCTTATCTGGGACGGCAACCACACCGCCTTCAGATCAAAAGCAACATCCTTCCCCCCTATGTAAACAACTATGCAGCATAACGATATCGAAAAATCCTTTTACGGCAGCCTTGCCCTTCTTTCAGACTGTAAGGGCTTGGTACTTGGAGTTTCGGGAGGTCCCGACTCCATGGCTATGCTCCACCTCTTCATCAGAGCAAGGGATGAGGGCAGGATAGACTTCCCCATAGTCTGCGCCACCCTTAACCATTGCCTTCGCCCCGAGGCGGCGGATGAGGCTGAAGGGGTAAGACGCTTTTGCCAAGAGCAGGGCGTGCCCTTCGCTACCGAAACGGTAGATATAAACGCCACCCTTCCCAAGGGCGAGTCCACCGAAAGCCACGCAAGAAACTGCCGATACGAGTTTTTCCAAAAGGTCAAGGCCGAGTACGGATGCACCCACACCGCCACCGCCCATAACGCCGACGATAATTTTGAGTCCATTATTCTCAATATGGTCAGAGGTTGCGGACTTGACGGCCTTTGCGGAATATCCCCTCTTCGGGAGGACAATAATACCCTAAGACCCCTTCTGAAGATAACAAAAGCAGACCTTACCGACTACTGCGAAAAAAACGGCGTACCTTATTATATAGACAGAACAAATTTTGAGACCCTCTACCGCAGGAACTTTATAAGGAACAAAATATCCCCCCTATTTAAGGAGCTTAACCCCTCTTTAGAGGAGGCCATATACCGCCTTTCTTCTTCCGCAAGAGAGGATTGCGACCTTTTAGACGACCTTACGGCAGACGCTCTCCAAAAGGCCCGCACAAAACAGGGGCTTTCCCTTACCTCTCTCCGTAGCCTCCACCCCGCCCTTTTGGCAAGGGTTTTGAGAGCCTACGTCAAGGAAGTAACGGGCAAAACTCCCACCCACCTTGAGACAGAGGAAATGAAGGAGCTTGTAATCAACGGCTCCACCTCCTCAAAAAAGCAGGTTGCGGGAGCCGAGTTTACCTTAAGCTACGGAATCCTTCTGGTGCAAAAAGAAGAATCCTGTGGCTTTGAGCCCTTCACCCCTACCGAGGGAGAGAATGCCCTTCCCCAAGGAGTGCTTGTGTTCAGTAAGGGTGAGAAATATTCGGGGCAAAAGAACTGCTTTGCCCCCATGTCTCTTGACTCAACCCTTGTAAGAACAAGGCAAGAGGGGGACTATATGCGCACCCCCCAAGGCAGCGGAAAGCTTCTCAAAAAGCTTTACATTGACAAAAAAATACCCCGTGAGGAAAGACCCTCCATGCCGATACTGACCCTTGATGACAAAATCATCTGGGCGGCAGGTATAGGCACAGCAAAGGAATTCATTCCCCAACGGGGAGAATCATATATCAAGGCGGAATATATCCGCAAAAAGGAGAATATCCATGAGTAAGATTGACGTATTTATTTCCGAGGAACAGATAAAGCAGCGCGTTAAGGAGCTGGGCGAGGAAATCACCCGCGACTATAAGAACAGCGACAGAAAGCTTCTTCTTATAGCAATTCTCAAAGGCTCGGTGGTATTCCTTACCGACCTTATGAGAAATATCGACTGCGACCTTATGATAGACTTTATGATAGTTTCCAGCTACGGCAGCGGAACCTCCTCCAGCGGAAACGTAAAGATAATCAAGGACCTTGATTCCAGCGCTTATCAGCACGATATACTTATAGTTGAGGATATTCTCGACAGCGGCAACACCCTTTCAAAGGTTATCGAAATACTTAAGACCCGTACCCCCCACTCCCTCAAGGTATGCGCTCTTCTCGACAAGCCCGACAGAAGAGTATCTCACGTTGACCTTGACTACAAGGGATTTGAAATACCCGACGAGTTCATAGTGGGCTACGGTCTTGACTATGACGAAAGATACAGAAACCTTCCCTATATCGGCGTACTTAAGGCCGAAAATATGTAACACACAAATACCTCTCAAAGGAGAATTATTTTGAAGAAATTTAGATCACTGGGCTTTTACGCGGTGGCCATAGGAATTCTTATCCTTGTGGTAGTGCTCATCTTTGGCGGCGCCGACGAAAAGCGTATGACCTACTCTGAAATGTTAGAGTACTTTAAAAACGAAAGAGTAATATCCTTCGTTATTGACGATGATACCCTTACCTTTACGGTAAACGAAGAGGTTAAGGGCGAGATAGTGCCCACAGAGTACGATTTTGTACTTTACAGCCCCACTTGGTTCTGGAACGACGTTGAGGAATACGTACGCTCCGCTCAGGAAAAGGGCATACTTACAGGGTACGACCTCACTCCCGCCGAACCCCCGTCATTCTTTTTATCCATGCTCCCCTACCTCATCCTCTCCATTGCCATGATAGCGGTAATGTTTTTGATGTTCAACGGTGCGGGTGGCGGCGGCAAGGCCATGAGCTTCGGCAAGGCAAGACTGAAGGTTCCCGGCGAAGGCAAAACAAAGGTGACCTTTAAGGACGTTGCAGGTGCGGACGAAGAAAAGGAAGAGCTTACCGAAATAGTTGACTTCCTTAAAAATCCCCAGAGATATACCGAGCTTGGAGCAAGAATCCCCCGTGGTCTTCTCCTCGTGGGCGCTCCCGGTACGGGTAAGACCTACCTTGCAAAGGCGGCGGCAGGTGAAGCGGGCGTTCCCTTCTTCAGCATTTCCGGTTCCGACTTTGTTGAGCTTTACGTTGGTGTGGGTGCTTCCCGTGTAAGAGATACCTTCGAGCAGGCAAAGAAGAACGCTCCCTGTATAGTATTTATAGACGAAATAGATGCCGTAGGACGTCAGAGAGGTGCAGGTCTTGGCGGCGGCCACGACGAAAGAGAACAGACTCTTAACCAGCTCCTTGTAGAGATGGACGGCTTTGAGGAAAACGAAGGCGTTATCGTTATGGCGGCAACCAACCGTCCCGATATCCTTGACAGCGCACTCCTCCGTCCCGGACGTTTTGACCGTCAGATAGTCATAAACCTCCCCGACGTAAAGGCAAGAGAGGCTATCCTCCGCGTTCACGCAAAGAAAAAGCCCCTGGCCGAGGATGCAGACCTTGAGGTCCTTGCAAAGACCACCGCAGGCTTTGCCCCCGCAGAGCTTGAAAACATCCTCAACGAATCCTCCCTTATGGCCGCAAGACGTCGCCATAAGAAGATTACAATGGAAGACATCGAAGACGCCATGATGAAGGTAATCGTGGGCGTTGAAAAGAAGACCAAGAAGGTGTCCGATAAGGAAAAGAAGCTTACCGCTTACCACGAGGCAGGTCACGCAATAGTTACCTACGGCCTTGAATCTCAGGACCCCGTTCATCAGATATCCATTATCCCCAGAGGTATGGCAGGCGGATTTACCGTTTCCCTTCCCAAGGAGGATAAGAGCTATATGTCAAAGAAGGGTATGATAGACGAGATAGTCACCCTCCTTGGCGGCCGCGCCGCAGAAGCCCTTTGCCTTGACGATATATCCACCGGTGCTTCCAACGACATCGAAAGAGCCACCGCCATCGCAAACAAGATGGTTACCCGCTACGGCATGAGCGAAAAGCTTGGCCCCATAAACTTCGGCTCTACCTCCAACGAGGTATTTATCGGCAGAGATTTCGGCACCCAGAAGAACTACTCCGAAGAGGTTGCCATTGAAATCGACCGCGAGGTAAAGGCTATTATCGACAACGCATATAACACCGCAAAGAGCATCCTTACCTCTAAAATGGACTCCCTCCACACCGTATCAAAATACCTTATGGAGAGAGAAAAGCTTTCCGGCGAGGAATTCAAGACCATTATGGAAACGGGCGTTCTTCCCGAAATAACCAAAAAAGAAGAACCCGTAACCGAAGAACCCACCGAAGAAAAGCCCGAAGAAAACACAGAAGAATAATTCAATACAATAGCAAGAGAAACGGAGTCCTTTCGGACTCCGTTTCTCTCTTTATCTTTGTCTTTTAAACTTCTTCAAACTGGTCTTTGCCTACGCCGCAAAGGGGGCATACCCAATCCTCGGGAAGGTCTTCCCACTTGGTGCCGGGCTCGATGCCGTTATCGGGATCGCCCTTAACTTCTTCAAGCTCGTATCCGCATACTACGCAAACGTGTTTCATAGAAATACTCTCCTTATATTATATTAGTTCTTTTGCAAGAGCAGTTATCTGCTCCTTATTTTCTTCGCTTACAGCCGAGTGGACGGTGACTGTGGTGTCGGCATAGGTAATATCCTTGCTGTTTTCAAGCATCTTCTTTATTACCTTTGCCGCCATGGGCGCCCATGTTCCGTTCTCTATTATACCCACGGTGCGGTTTTTATACCCTCTTTCGGTGAGCTCATGGATAAACTCTCTCATAAAGGGGAATATCTCGGCGTTATAGGTGGTGGTTGCAAGGACGATCTTTCCGTATCTGAATGCGTCCTCAACAGCCTCTGCCATGTCGCATCTTGCAAGGTCGTTTACAGTAACCTTGGGGCAACCCTGCTTTTTGAGCTCTTCTGCAAGAAGCTCAACAGCCTTTTTGGTGTTGCCGTACACGGAAGTGTAGCAGATAACCACGCCCTCGCTCTCAACCCCATAGGAAGACCAGGTGTTGTAAAGGCCAAGATAATAGCCCAGATTTTCCTTAAGCACGGGGCCGTGGAGGGGGCAGATGGTTGCAATATCAAGGCCGCTTGCCTTTTTAAGAAGGGACTGAACCTGCATACCGTACTTACCAACGATACCGAAATAGTATCTTCTTGCCTCGCAAGCCCAATCCTCTTCCACGTCAAGGGCACCAAACTTACCAAAGCCGTCGGCAGAGAAGAGCACCTTATCAAGGCTATCGTAGGTCACCATAACCTCGGGCCAATGTACCATGGGTGCGGTGTAGAAGGTAAGGGTGTGGGCTCCCAGTGCAAGGCTGTCGCCCTCCTTTACCACTATACGTCTGTCTGCGTAATCGGTAAAGAAGAACTTCTTCATCATATTAAATGCCTGGAGGGTGGAAACGATTACCACCTCGGGAAATTCCTTTGCAAAGCGGTCTATGTTTGCAGAATGGTCGGGCTCCATATGCTGAACGATAAGGTAGTCGGGCTTTCTGTCGCCAAGCTCCTTTTTCAGGTTTTCAAGCCAAGCGTCTCCGAATTTGCCATCCACCGTATCCATTACTGCAATTTTCTCGTCAAGTATAACGTAAGAATTGTATGCCATGCCGTTGGGCACGTCGTACTGACCCTCAAAAAGGTCTATATCGTGGTCGTTGACACCGATATACTTAATTGTTTCTGTAATCATATATATATTCTCCTATCCAAGTAAGACATCAAATACAAGCATTAAGCAAAAGCCCGCAAGCAGTGAATATGTAGCTCCTCGCTCGCTTCCGTGGGCGTGGGTTTCGGGTATCATTTCGTCGCTTATAACGTAAAGCATTGTGCCTCCCGCGAATGCCAACGCAAAGGGAAGTATTGCCGCCGATACCGTTACGGCAAAGTATCCAAGAAGGGTGCCCACGACCTCCACAACTCCCGTAACGAGAGCGATAAGGAAGGTTCTGCCGTGGCTCATTCCTGCCGCCAACATAGGCGCGATTATTACCATTCCTTCGGGGATATTCTGCAGGGCGATACCGCCCGCTATGGTGAGCGCCTCGGCGGTGTTTCCCGTACCGAAGCCTACACCTCCCGCAATACCCTCGGGCAGATTATGTATGGCAATGGCCATAACGAAAAGAAGTATCTTGTTTAGCTGCTGCTGTTTTTCGGGATGCTTTTCACCCTC
>JAZRLW010000160.1:0-2281 GCA_045647025.1 Eubacteriales bacterium | reverse complement strand
AATAAGGGATTTGAGGTTATTGAGGCTGTAAGACTGTTTAATGTTCCTGTTGAAAAAGTGGAAGTCGTTGTCCACCGCGAAAGCATAATTCATTCTATGGTTGAGTTTAATGACGGAGCGATCATTGCTCAGCTTGGTACTCCCGATATGGAGTTGCCTATACAGTACGGACTTGTATATCCTGAACGTCCTCATGGCCTTGCGGGAAAGCTTGATTTTTCAAAGCTGAAGGAGTTGACCTTCAGTCCTCCTGATATGGAAACTTTCCGTGGATTACCCCTGTCTGTTGAGGCTCTTCGCCTTGGCGGTAACGCTACTGTCGTGCTTAATGCCGCAGATGAGGTTGCTGTGGAATATTTCCTTGAGGGAAGAATAGGGTACTTGCAAATCTTTGAATATATAGAAGAGGCTTTATCGGCCATTCCTCATATTTCGGAACCTTCTACTGACGAGATAATACGTACCGACCTTGATACCCGTGAATATCTTAAGACATATTACTTAAATCATAATTGATCAGGTTAAGGAATTGATGTAGATGAATATTGTACTTCAGATACTTTATACGATTCTCGTTTTGGGAATCCTTATACTCGTACACGAATTCGGACACTTTATCGTGGCTAAAAAGAGTGGTATCCGAGTGCTTGAATTTGCATTGGGTATGGGACCTGCTATTTTCAAGAGAAAAGGAAAAGAAACACTCTTTACTATAAGAATCCTTCCCATAGGCGGTTACTGCAAAATGGAAGGGGAGGATGACGAGAGCGATGACCCTAAAGCATTTTGCAATAAACCTGTTTGGAAGAGGATACTCGTTGTTGCCGCAGGCGCTATAATGAATTTGATTATTGCACTTGTAATAACATTTTTCCTCGTTCTTTCCGAAAGTAAGCTACCTTCTGTTACGGTTGCGGAGTTTTATGATACAGCCGTATCGCAGGAATACGGTCTTGAGGTGGGAGATAAAATAATCAAGATTGACGGTAAGGCTGTTAATATTTATACCGATATTTCTGGTGCGTTTTCAAGAACTTACGGGAAAGAATCCGTAGATATAACTGTTTTGCGTGATGGGGAAAAGGTGTTCCTTGATGACGTTCAGTTTCCCCTTGTTCAGATAAGTGATGATATGGCATCTATTGTCCCTGATTTTTACGTTATGGCAGAAACAAAGACTGTCGGATCTGTTTTAAGGCATACTTTCTTCAGGACAGTATCTTACGTTACAATGATGTATGAGTCTCTTTTTGATATGATAACCGGTCGGGTGTCACTCAAGTACGTTTCCGGGCCCATCGGTACTTCCCAAGTTATAGCTGAAGCAGCTGCAAGCGGACTTGCAAGCCTTGCATCTCTTATGGCCCTTATTTCAATAAATCTCTGCGTTATCAATCTTCTTCCTCTGCCTGCCCTTGACGGCGGTAGATTGGTATTCCTTGTGATAGAGGGTATACGTAAGAAACCCATAAACAGAGACGCCGAGGCTATAGTTCATTTTGTTGGACTTATCCTTCTCCTCATTCTTATGGTGGTCATAGCCTTTAAGGATATATTCTTCCCCATATATTAACAAGGAGGATTCATATGACAAGACAGGTTTTGGTGGGTAATGTTCCCGTAGGCGGCGGTGCTTCCGTGAGCATCCAGTCTATGAGTAATATTCCTCTCGCAGACTTTGAAAATATAAAAAAGCAAGCGCTTGAACTTCAGGACGCAGGCTGTCAGATACTCCGAGTGACTGTGCCTTCGGCCGAGGATGCCGAGAACTTCGGTCGCCTTAAAAAAGAGTTAAGCATACCGCTGGTTGCCGATATACACTTTGATTATAAGGCTGCTCTTGCTGCCGTCAGCGCAGGGGCCGATAAGATAAGAATAAATCCCGGCAATATGGAAAAGGACAAGATAAAACTGGTTACCTCTGCTTGTAGGACTGCCGGTATTCCTATCCGTGTTGGGGTTAATTCGGGTTCCGTTGAAAAATCCCTTTTGGCAAAGTATGGCGGCAGAACAGCCCAAGCTCTTTGCGAAAGTGCAAAGAATAGCGTGAATCTTTTGTTGGCTGAGGATTTTACGGATATCGTCGTGTCAATGAAAGCAAGCTCAGTAAAGATGACGGTTGATGCGTATAGGCTGTTTGCAAATGATCCCGAGCTTGACTTTAAAGAGGGAAGATTTCCCTTACATATTGGTGTTACCGAAGCAGGAACTCTTCGTGGCGGTATTATAAAATCTGCCGTGGGTATAAGTCGGAGGCCAAGCGGTCTTAGGAAGACAATTA
>JAZRLW010000159.1:0-11065 GCA_045647025.1 Eubacteriales bacterium | reverse complement strand
CAATGCCCAGCTCCTTAAGCTGCTGCATATGCTCGGGCTTGCTTCTCATTGCAAGTACGCCTGCGTGTATTGCGGGGTGAAGAGTCTTTACTCTACCGTCAAGACATTCGGGGAATCCGGTGATGTCGCTGACCTCAATAGCTTTTATGCCATTGTCGATAAGGGTCTTGGCCGTTCCTCCCGTGGATATGATTTCATATCCGCAAGCTTCCAGCGCGCGTGCAAATTCCACTATTCCGGTCTTATCGGAAACGCTTATTAACGCTCTTTTCATTGGGATCGTCCTTTCGAAAATGAAATTTTAATGAACTCTTTTGTGGACAAATTTTTGTAAAAAACCGCACCGTCAAAATCACCAAAATTAGGGCGAATAAAGAGTTACAAAATGTGCAAAACGCTGAAAATGATTTTCTGTAAAAATATTTTCAGCACTACGCTTGACTTTCCATATTTATTATGGTATACTCTTAAACTGCACCGATTTTGGCTCCGAAAAACCTATCGCATTGAAAAAAGTTGAATGGTTCAAGGCTTTTTTGAATGTCAGAGAGGATTTTTCAGACCCATTCCAACGTCGTTTTGGTTGATACGATATTATAACACACTTCAGACCAAAAATCAATGCCTTTGAGGCAAAATTACCGACAATGTTACAAAACACCTTAAAATAAAGAAAGAAACGGAGATGCATAGCATGATGGTAAAAGTCGATCCCTCTCTTATCGGCGGCCGCATTGAAAAGCTTGGCGACAGCGAGAGAGTCAACTGCGCGAGAAAACGTGACATTCTGGATATTCCCAACATGATCAATATCCAGCTCGACTCCTACAAGTGGTTTCTTGAAGAGGGTATGAAAGCCGTTCTGGTGGATTCTTCCAACGTGACCGATCATACCGGAACCATCACCCTTGACTACGTCGATTTCACTATCGACAAAAAGCCCAAATACTCCATCGAAGAGTGCAAGGAAAGAGATGCCACCTATTCCGCACCCCTCAGAGTTACCTGCCGTCTGACTAACAACACAACTAATCAGATTCAGGAACAGAATATATTCTTCGGTGATTTCCCCCTGATGACCGACACCGGTACCTTTATTATAAACGGTGCTGAACGTGTTGTTGTTTCTCAGCTGGTAAGATCCCCCGGCATATACTTCTTCTACGACAGAGATAAGGGTGGTAACAAGCTCTTTGCCGGTACCGTAATGCCCAACAGAGGTCCCTGGGTAGAATTTGAAAGCGACGCATCTGACGTTGTTTACGTTCGTGTGGATAAGGGAAAGAAGTTCCCCGTAACCACCCTCGTTCGTGCCTTCGGTATTGAAACCGACGAGCAGATCAAGGAAACCTTTGGCGCTTCCGCACAGGTTCTTGCTACCCTCGAAAAGGATAACGCAACTAACCGTTCTTCCGCATTGGTAGACCTTTACAAGAAGCTCCGTCCCGGAGAGCCCGCTACCGTTGAAAGCGCTATCTCTCACATAGACAACCTCTTCTTTAACGAACGTACCTACGACCTTACCCGTGTAGGCCGCTATAAATATAATAAGAAGCTTGCTCTTTCCGGCCGTATAGTAAATAAGAAGCTT
Source organism: Eubacteriales bacterium (assembly GCA_045647025.1). Classification (GTDB taxonomy): domain Bacteria; phylum Bacillota; class Clostridia; order Oscillospirales; family UBA644; genus JAZQLP01. Next base: position 9,474 of record JAZRLW010000159.1, on the reverse strand, counting down.
TCCCGCCCTGTAGCTGACCCCCTTTCCGGTGAAGTTCTTGGTGAGATTGGCCAGATAATCGACTACGCCCTTGCAAGAAAATTCGAGGATGCAGGTGTAAGAGAAGTATATCTTAACGTTGACGAGCAGGAGATTCGCGTATTCTCCAACGGCATGGTAGACATGCAGAACTTCGTTTCCTTCAACGTAAGAGAAGCTGGCGTTAACGAATGGGTTAAGTTCTCCGTTCTTTGCGAAATTCTCGAAAAGGCAAACGGCGACGAAAAGGCAGTTCTCGAAATGACCAAGGAGCGTCTCCATGAGCTCATTCCTATGACCATTCAGAACGAAGACCTCTTCGCTTCCATCAACTACCTCTTCGGTCTTTACAGCGGTCTCGGTACTACCGATGACATCGACCATCTGGGCAACAGACGTATCCGTTCCGTAGGCGAACTCCTTCAGAACCAGATGCGTATTGGCTTCTCCAGAATGGAACGTTCCATTAAAGAGCGTATGAATATGCAGAACCTTGAGGTTGTAACTCCTCAGGCTCTTCTTAATACAAGACCCGTAAGTGCTGCAATCAGAGAGTTCTTTGGTTCTTCACCCCTTTCTCAGTTTATGGACCAGCCCAACCCCCTTGCAGGCCTTACCCACAAGAGAAGACTTTCAGCCCTCGGTCCCGGCGGTCTTACCCGTGACAGAGCAGGCTTCGACGTTCGTGACGTACATTACACCCACTACGGTCGTATGTGTCCCGTTGAAACTCCTGAAGGTCCTAACATCGGTCTTATTTCCTACCTTGCAGGTTTTGCAAGAATTAACGAATACGGATTTATCGAAGCTCCCTACCGTAAGGTAGATAAGGAAACCGGTAAGATCCTTGACGAAATCGAATACATGACCGCCGACGTAGAGGACAACTACTACGTTGCGCAGGCTAACGAGCCCATTGACGAAAACGGTTGCTTTGCAAGAAAGAGAGTTGCGGCACGTTTCCGTGAGGCTATACTTGAAATAGAACGCGAGAGAATCGACTACATCGACGTTTCTCCCCGTATGGTAATCTCCGTTGCTACCGCACTCATTCCCTTCCTTGCAAACGACGACGCGTCCCGTGCCCTCATGGGTGCGAACATGCAGCGTCAGGCAGTTCCCCTTATCAGAACCGAGGCTCCTATCGTCGGTACCGGTATGGAATACAGAGCAGCTATTGACGCAGGCGTATGCGTAGTTGCAAAGAGAGACGGTGTTGTTACCTCTATGGACGGCACCGAGGTTATTGTTAAGACCGACAGTGGTGAAGAAGACGTTTACAAGATTACCAAGTTCCTCCGCTCCAACCAGGGTACCTGTTTCAACCAGAAGACCCTCGTTAACAAGGGCGACCGTATCCACAAGGGTCAGGTAATTGCCGACGGTCCTTCTACTGACCATGGCGAACTCTCCCTTGGCCGTAACGTTCTTATCGGCTTCATGACCTGGGAAGGTTACAACTACGAGGACGCGGTTCTTCTTAATGAAAAGCTCGTTAAAGAAGACACCTTCACCTCTATCCATATTGAAGAATACGAAATCGACGCAAAGGAAACCAAGCTTGGACCCGAAGAAATCACTGCTGATATTCCCGGTGTAAGCAAGGATGTCCTTGCAGACCTTGACGAAAACGGTATCATCAGAATCGGTGCCGAGGTTCGTGCAGGCGACTATCTGGTAGGCCGCGTTTCTCCCAAGGGCGACACCGAGCAGACCAGTGAAGAAAGACTTCTCCGTGCCATCTTCGGCGAAAAGTCCAGAGAAGTAAGAGATACCTCCCTTAAGGTTCCCCACGGCGAATCCGGTATTGTTGTTGACGTAAAGGTATTCACCCGTGAAAACTCCAACGAGCTTTCTCCCTCTACCAACATGATCGTTCGTGTATATATTGCACAGAAGAGAAAGATCTCCGTTGGTGACAAGATGGCGGGCCGTCACGGTAATAAGGGTGTCGTATCCCGCATACTTCCCCAGGAAGATATGCCTTATCTGCCTGATGGTACACCCCTTGACATCGTTCTTAATCCTCTGGGCGTTCCTTCCCGTATGAACATCGGTCAGGTGCACGAGGTACACCTCGGTTACGCAGCAAAGGCTCTCGGCTGGAAGGTTATGACTCCCGCATTCGACGGCTTTAAAGAGTCTGACATTACCAAGTGTCTTGAACTTGCTGGCTACGATAAAGACGGTAAGACCGTTCTTTACGACGGTAGAACCGGTCTTCCCTTCGACGGCAGAGTTACCGTTGGTTATATGTACTATCTTAAGCTCAACCACCTTGTTGACGATAAGATTCATGCACGTTCCACCGGTCCCTACTCCCTCGTTACACAGCAGCCTCTGGGTGGTAAAGCTCAGTTCGGCGGCCAGCGTTTCGGAGAAATGGAAGTTTGGGCCCTCGAGGCATACGGTGCTGCTTATACCCTCCAGGAAATGCTCACCGTTAAGAGTGACGACGTTGTTGGCCGTGTAAGAACCTTCGAGTCCATTGTAAAGGGCAAGAACGTTCCCAAGCCCAGAATTCCCGAGTCCTTCAAGGTTCTCGTAAAAGAACTTCAGGCGCTCAGCCTTGACGTAAAGGTACTCGCTAAGGATAACAAGGAAATCGATATTTCCACATCCCTTGAGGAAGAAGAGGAAGTATTCGAGCCCGAAAACGAAGACGTAACCTCCATTATCAATGAAGGTGACGGCTTTGCAGAGGGCGACCTCGACGGCTTCGGCGAGGACGAGGAATTCGTTATGGAAGATACCGATGTCTTCTTTGAAGACGAATTTGAAGAAACCAAATCCGACGATATAATGGATTATTAATAGAGGAGGACGCTAATGAATACAGAAGAAATCATGAACACTGTCGTTGATGAAGCGGCAGAAGAAGTTGTTGAAATTGCTCCTCAGAAGGAATTCAACGTATTTGAATCTATCCAGATCGGTCTTGCTTCCCCCGAAAAGATCCTTTCCTGGTCTCACGGTGAGGTTAAGAAGCCCGAAACCATAAACTACAGAACCCTCAAGCCCGAAAGAGAAGGTCTTTTCTGCGAAAAGATCTTTGGACCTATGAAGGACTGGGAGTGTCATTGTGGAAAATACAAGAGATACAGACATAAAGGCAAGGTTTGTGAACGCTGCGGCGTTGAAATAACCAAGGCCAAGGTAAGAAGAGAAAGAATGGGTCACATCGAGCTTGCAGCTCCTGTTTCCCATATCTGGTACTTCAAGGGTATTCCTTCCCGTATGGGTCAGATCCTTGATATTCCTCCCCGTCAGCTTGAGTCCGTCCTCTACTTCGGTTGCTATATAGTTACCGATGCAGGTGACACCGATCTTAAGCAGAAGCAGATTCTTACCGAAACCGAGTACAACGAAAAGAGAGAACTCTACGGCGATGCTTTCCAGGCAGGTATGGGTGCTGAATCTATTAAGAAGCTCCTTGCTGAAGTTGACGTAGAATCCCTTTCCGAAGAACTCAAGAAGGAACTCGTTGACGCTACCGGTCAGAAGAGAGCTAAGCTCATCAAGAGACTTGAAGTTGTGGAGTCCTTCAGAGTTTCCGGCAACCGTCCCGAATGGATGGTACTCGACGTTATCCCCGTAATTCCCCCGGATATCCGTCCTATGGTACAGTTGGACGGCGGTAGATTTGCTACCTCCGACCTTAACGACCTTTACAGAAGAGTTATTAACAGAAATAACCGTCTTAAGAAGCTTCTTGAGCTCCGTGCTCCTGCTATCATTATCAGAAACGAAAAGAGAATGCTTCAGGAAGCGGTTGACGCCCTTATAGACAACGGCCGTCGCGGCAAGCCCGTAAACGGTCCCTCCAACAGAGCCCTCAAGTCCCTCTCCGAGGTACTCAAGGGTAAGCAGGGTCGTTTCCGTCAGAACCTCCTCGGTAAGCGTGTTGACTATTCCGGCCGTTCCGTTATCGTTGTAGGACCCGAACTGAAGATCTATCAGTGCGGTCTTCCTAAGGAAATGGCCATCGAGCTCTTCAAGCCCTTCGTTATGAAGCAGCTCACCGAAAAGGGTATCGTACAGAACATCAAATCCGCTAAGAAGATGGTTGACAGAGGCGAAGGCCCCGTTTGGGACGCTCTTGAAACCGTTATTAAGGAATATCCCGTACTTCTTAACCGTGCGCCCACACTTCACCGTCTGGGTATCCAGGCTTTCGAGCCCGTTCTGGTTGAGGGTAGAGCTCTCCGTCTGCACCCCCTCGTTTGTACCGCGTTCAACGCCGACTTCGACGGTGACCAGATGGCAGTTCACGTTCCCCTTTCCGCAGAAGCACAGGCAGAAGCACGCTTCCTCATGCTCTCCGCAGCAAACCTTCTCCGTCCTCAGGACGGTAAGCCCGTTACCGTTCCTACTCAGGATATGATCCTCGGCTCCTACTATCTTACCATCGTTAAGAAGATTCCCGAAGCCGAGAGAAAGATATTCAAGGACTTTGACGAGGCAATTCTCGCTTACGACGCAGGCGTTATCGGTATTCATGACCAGATTTACGTCAGAGTTTCCGGCGAAATGAATGGCGAAAGACTTACCAAGAGAATCGAAGCTACCGTTGGTCAGATAATATTCAACAGACCTGTTCCTCAGAACCTTGGCTTTGTTGACCGTACCGATCCCGACAGCTACTTCGACCTTGAAGTTGCTCAGCCCGTTACCAAGAAAGTTCTTGGCGACATCATCAATAAGTGTATCAGAGCTAATGGTATCACCAAGACCGCAGAGGTTCTTGATAATATTAAGGCTCAGGGTTATAAGTATTCTACCCTTGGCGCTATCACCATTTCCGTGGCTGATATGACCATTCCTCAGGCAAAATACGACCTTATCGACGAAGCAGACCAGAAGGTTGAAGTGCTTAACAAGCAGTTCAGAAGAGGTCTTCTCTCCGAAGAGGAAAGATATTCTAAGGTCGTAGAACTCTGGAACAACACCACAGCCGCAGTTACCGCTAAGCTTGCTACCAGCCTTGACGAGCTCAACCCCGTTAAGATGATGCAGGTATCCGGTGCCCGTGGTTCTATGGACCAGATCCGTCAGCTTTGCGGTATGCGTGGACTTATGGCCAGCGCAACCGGTCAGACCATTGACGTTCCTATTAGAGCAAACTTCCGTGAAGGCCTTAACATTCTTGAGTACTTCATTTCTTCTCGTGGTGCTCGTAAGGGTCAGGCCGATACCGCTCTCCGTACCGCCGACTCCGGTTACCTTACCAGACGTCTTGTTGACGTTTCTCAGGACGTTATTATCCGTGAGGACGATTGCGGCGCTACTACTGGTATCGTTGTTTCCGAAATTGCAGAAGGTGATGAAAAGATTGAAAGCTTTGCATCCCGTCTGTGGGGCCGTTATCCCGTTTCCGACATCGTTGATCCCAAGACCGGCGAAGTTCTGGCAACCAAGGATACCCTCCTCCGCGACAAGGAAGTTTCCAAGATCGTTAAAGCAGGTATTACTTCTGCAGAACTTCGTTCTGTTCTTGCTTGTACCTGCCGTTACGGTGTATGTTCCAAGTGTTACGGTGCAAACCTTGCTACCGGCGAGCTTGTTAACGTTGGTGAAGCAGTAGGTATTATCGCTGCTCAGTCCATCGGTGAACCCGGTACACAGCTTACCATGAGAACCTTCCATACTGGTGGTGTTGCTTCCGGTTCAGATATTACACAGGGTCTTCCCAGAGTTCAGGAACTTTTCGAAGCCCGCAGACCCAAGGTTCTCTCCATCCTTTCCGAAGGCGACGGCGAACTCCGTTTCCAGGAAATCAAGCATGCTCGTTATGCAGTTATCTTCAATAAGGAAACCAACGAAGAAAAGAGCTATCTCGTACCCTACGGCGCTAAGCTTAAGGTAAAAGAAGGCGACTTCATCAAGAAGGGCGACGCTCTTACTTCCGGTGCTGCAGATCCCCAGGATATACTCCGCGTTAAGTCTGAATCGGCTGTTCAGGAATATATCATTGAGGAAATCCAGAAGGTTTACCACAGACAGGGCGTTGATATCAACGACAAGCACGTTGAAATCATCATCCGTCAGATGCTCAAGAAGGTCAGAGTTACCGACAGCGGCTCTACTGATCACCTCGTTGGTACAGTTCTTGACAGAGGAGAAGTTTACGAGATCAATAGAAATCTCGCAAAACAGGCCGCAGAAGAAGGCACCGAATACAAGCCCATCTGCTTTGACCCCATTCTTCTCGGTATTACCAAGGCTGCTCTTGCAACCGAAAGCTTCTTGTCCGCCGCATCCTTCCAGGAGACCACAAGAATCCTTACCGATGCTGCAATCAAGGGTAAGACTGATATGCTTATCGGTCTTAAGGAGAACGTTATTATCGGTAAGCTCATCCCTGCCGGTACCGGTCTTGAAAGATACAGAAACGTTGAAGTTAGCGATAACTTGGACGACTGAGCCTAATCATGGCATAAAAAATACCCCGTCGCAAGATATTGCGGCGGGGTTATTATTTGTGTAGCAGACTAAAGTATAGCACGCACTTTTTTGGAATTTATAGGGAAAAATGAGGGTTGGTGAGTAAAAAAATGCCTCTTCGCCAAAATGTTGAATTTGTATCACAAAAAGTTCACCCTTCAAATCTTTAAAACCCTTGAAATTATCGGATAATTATGATATAATCATGGTGCTAAATTTGCGAAAGGAGGAATATTATGCCCACTTTTAACCAGCTCGTAAGAAAAGGTAGACAGACCTCTGTTGAAAAGTCTATAGCACCTGCTCTTCAGAAGAGTATCAACACTCTTACCAAGAAGACTGTTGCTCAGTCCTGCCCCCAGAAGAGAGGCGTTTGTACGACTGTAAAGACTCAGAGCCCTAAGAAGCCTAACTCGGCTCTTCGTAAGGTAGCGAGAGTTCGTCTGACCAATCTTGCCGAAGTAACCGCTTATATCCCCGGTATCGGTCATAACCTTCAGGAGCACAGCGTCGTTCTCATCAGAGGCGGCCGTGTTAGAGACCTTCCTGGTGTACGTTACCACATTATAAGAGGTACTTTGGATGCTCAGGGCGTTAACGGAAGACTTCAGGGAAGATCCAAGTATGGCGCTAAGAGACCCAAGGCAGGCAAGAAGTAAGACCGTCCGTCTATAAAGGACAAACTGTGCTTAGAAAAGAATATGCGTTATACGTTTTTGCGTATGAATTTATATATATAAAATCCTACTCAAAGCGTTTAACGGAAGAATTACTTTCGAGTACCTATGAAATCATATTGCGCACGGAAAAATCCGTGTAGCCTAATGAAGGAGGGAAGATAAATGCCTAGAAGAGGTAATATCGCTAAAAGAGACGTACTGCCCGATCCTATTTATAACAGCAAGCTTGTTTCCAAGCTCATAAATAGCATCATGTACGATGGTAAAAAAGGTGTTGCTCAGAAGATCGTTTACGATGCATTCGAAATCGTAAAGGCTAAGACCGAAAAAGAGCCTCTGGAAGTTTACGAACAGGCTATGGAAAACATTATGCCTGTACTTGAAGTTAAGGCTCCCCGTGTAGGTGGTTCTAACTATCAGGTTCCTATGGAAGTTAGACCCGACAGAAGAATCGCTCTTGGTCTTCGTTGGCTCACTCTGTTTGCAAGAAAGAGAAGCGAAAAGACTATGAAAGAGAGACTTGCAAACGAAATCCTCGACGCCGTTAACAACCAGGGCGGCGCTGTTAAAAAGAAGGAAGACACCCACAAGATGGCAGAAGCAAACAAGGCTTTCGCACACTTCAAGTGGTAAGTTTCCCATTTCGCCTGTCTTCGGCGGCCTGAAGACCGCCGCATGACTCAATTTTTGAAAGGAAGAAACTGATATGCCCAGAGAGTATGCTCTTGAAAAATACAGAAACATCGGTATAATGGCACATATTGACGCAGGTAAGACTACTACTACCGAGCGTATTCTGTTCTATACCGGTAAAACTCATAAGCTGGGCGAGACGCATGAAGGTGCTGCCACCATGGACTACATGGCTCAGGAACAGGAGAGAGGTATTACTATTACCTCCGCTGCTACCACCGCTATGTGGAAAGACCACCGCATCACCATTATAGACACCCCCGGCCACGTTGACTTCACCGTTGAAGTTGAACGTTCCCTCAGAGTTCTTGACGGTGCTGTCACCGTTCTCTGTGCAAAGGGTGGCGTTGAGCCTCAGTCTGAAACCGTTTGGCGTCAGGCTGATGAGTATAAAGTTCCCCGTATGGTATACGTTAATAAGATGGACATCTTGGGTGCCAACTTCTACAGAGTTGTTGACATGATGAAGTCCAGACTTAAGTGTAATGCCGTTCCTCTCCAGCTCCCCATCGGTGCTGAAGATACATTCCGCGGTCTTATCGACCTTATCGAAATGAAGGCTTACTACTACCTTGACGACAAGGGAACCAACATTGAAATTTCTGACATTCCTGAAGATATGCAGGAACAGGCAGAAGAATACCGCACCGCTATTATCGAAGCTGTTTCCGAATTTGATGATTCCATCATGGAAAAGTATTTCGAAGGCGAAGAAATCAGTGAAGCTGAAATCAAGGCTTGTATCCGTAAGGCTACTATTGCCAACAAGATGGTTCCTGTTTTCTGCGGCACATCCTATAAGAACAAGGGTGTTCAGAAGCTCCTCGACGCTGTTGTCGACTATATGCCTTCTCCCCTTGACATACCCGCTATTAAGGGTACTTCCGTAGACGGCGATGAAGAACTCGAAAGACATTCTTCTGACGACGAACCCTTCGCCGCTCTCGCATTCAAGATCGTTACCGACCCCTTCGTTGGTAAGCTTTGCTTCTTCCGTGTTTACTCCGGTAAGCTCAGCACCGGCGCTACTGTTATGAACAGCTCCAAGCGCAGCAAGGAAAGACTCGGCCGTATCATAAGAATGCACGCTAACCACCGTGAGGACATTACTGAGATTTGCGCAGGCGACATTGTTGCTGCTGTAGGTCTTAAGAACGTTACCACCGGTGACTCCCTCTGTGATGAAAAGGAACCCGTAATCCTCGAATCCATGGTATTCCCCGAGCCCGTTATTAGAGTTGCTATCGAACCCAAGACCAAAGCAGGTCAGGAAAAGATGGGCATCGCTCTTCAGAAGCTCGCTGAGGAAGACCCCACATTCAAGGCTTATACCGACCAGGAAACCGGTCAGACCATCATCGCAGGTATGGGCGAACTTCACCTCGAAATTATCGTAGACAGACTTCTCCGTGAATTCAAGGTTGAAGCAAACGTAGGTAAACCTCAGGTTGCTTACAAAGAAACCATTCGTAAGACTGTTGACCAAGAGTGCAAGTACGCTCGTCAGTCTGGTGGTAAGGGTCAGTACGGTCACGTTAAAATCAAAGTTGAGCCTAACGAATCAGGTAAGGGTTATGAATTTGTTAACGCTGTTGTCGGCGGTGCTATTCCGAAGGAATACATTCCCGCTGTTGATGCT
>JAZRLW010000158.1:0-2975 GCA_045647025.1 Eubacteriales bacterium | reverse complement strand
ATAGCGGCAGTTCCGCCTTCCATATCGCAGATCTTAGCCGCAACGCTGTCGTTGGTGGGGTTCTGCAGACGGGTGTAGAAATATCCCGAAGCCTCGAGGTCAAAGAGCTTGCCCATATCCTCGCTCGTAGCGTACTTAAAGGTAGTGCTCTGAATGATCGGGATCTGTCTGGGCTCTCCGTTACCGGGAGTATAACCGCCCTGAACGCATTTTGTTTCTATCTTATAATTTGACATAATAAACACCTCTTGTTTTTTATATTCTCAATCCTAATTATTATATCATAGATATACACCTTTTTGCAAGTATTTTTATAATTTTTCTTTTTCCAAGGTAAAATAAATATCCACCCGCCATAGCGGGTGGTATTTCAGTTTCGGGCATAGCCCTAATACTACTGACTGCGCACAAGTGCGCTTTTTATTGGCCTGCCAGCCATGCAATTGTTACGTTAACCCGCTTGAGCGGGACTAAACCCAAGCCTCCCTTGTGTAAAGGGAGGTGCCGAGGAACGAGGCGGAGGGATTGTAAAAGAAAACAATAATCTCCACAAAACAATCCCTCAGTCAGCTTCGCTGACAGCTCCCTTTACACAAGGGAGCCTTTGACACAAGAACATTCTACACTGACTTTTTATTTACTTTCCACTCATCGGCATAGCCTACATTGAACCACGCGACTATCGCGTGGTTTTCGTTATACAATTAAGAAGCAGTCTCAAAATGAGACTGCTTCTTCTTACGTTAAAATATTAATCGTCAAACGATAAAAAATCACAGCTGTATCCGCGTTCACTAAAATATTCGCTGATCATATTTTCTATCTCTGCCTTGGTTTTTTTAGCTATCTTATGTTTCTTCGGATATTCCCAAAATTCTATCGTGTCTATCTCTGCTATATTTTTTTGCTCGTCAAGACTTACGGCAGTCAAGATACCCCTATCCTCCCACTTGACGTAAAGAAAATCGTCCTCAAAAATTATCTCCTTGTGCTGCATCGATTTATATCTCTTGCGATTTTCTCTTTCAATACCAACAGTTTCCTTGTATATAGATCGCCAAAAATCCCACAGACTCTGCTCGGAATCGATGTCCTTTATAGGCTCTAATTTTTTATCATTATTCGCAATAGGCAAAACACCGCCAAATACACATTTACGAACTATTCGTATTCCGTAATTCTTAACGGGATTCCCATAACCGAGTGACGGAATTCTCATACAGTTGAAAACACAGGTCTTTTGGGATATATCAACGACACACGGGACAATGGCATTATCCATTCTGTCTCCGTCGTTTTTACACACAAGCTCAAAGAGCTCTTCGGACAAGCGCTCTTCCACCGTTTCGGCAAATATAATTATGACCGTCACCCTTTTAAGCGGAGCCGTCTTTTGCTCCTTATCGAGAAAGATAAGCTTCTTTTTCCCTATCAATGCCCTCGAGTTGGCATTAGCCGAGCGAAACACCTTATTATAGATATCCTTATCAAGCTTAGACACACGGTACGCCGCCACTACCATTTCCGTACCCTTTGCATATACGGTATGAGATGCTTTAGCCTTGTATCGAAGTATATCGGGAATGGGTGCACGGGTAATAGGCTCGCATCGAACGCCAAAACGAGAAAGCTCGTTCTCTATGTCCCCGACGTCATAACCGTCCAACACTTCAAACTGTTTTCTTGCACTCAGGTGATACTTCAAGGTAGCCAGCATAATCTCCATTGACATCAGAACCACAAAATTCCTGATAAGATACACCAGCATGGCAAGCACCATAGCTATAAAAAAAGTAACCTTTATTATATCAGAAACCCAAGGGAGACTCATAACGATAACTATGGGTAAAATAAATACGCCCAGAACCACAACGTAGGTAAGTATTATGGACAAGGTCGCATTCTTTATCTTTGGATATTTCAGATTCATATCAATCCCTCCTTTCGCCAAGAAATCAAAGAAAAATCTTGTTGTGCTCGTTTCTTTATTATAACATTTGCATTTAAGGTTTTCAAGTCTTTTTGAAATAATTGACACGATCGCCTTTGTGTGTTATAATTAATCTGTATGCGATAGCTAACAGCATAATATTTTCCCGAAAGGTAAAAAAATGATAACTAATATAAAGCAAAAGCTTATTCGCGAGCACCGCGAATACAAGCTTCTTCTGCGCTCTATACCCGCGGTGGTGGTCAGCCTCTTCGTGGTGAGCGTTATATGTATGAATCTCCTTGCAAATAAAACTCTGCTTCAGCTTGATTGGATCGCGCTTGACGGCGGTATACTTATCTCCTGGCTCTCTTTTATGTGCATGGATATGATAACCAAGCACTTCGGTCCCAAGGCGTCAAACAGCATCTCGCTCCTTGCCGCCGCAATAAATCTGCTCACCTGCCTTATCTTCTTCGTGGCGAGCGCTATTCCTTCGAATGCAAACGATTACACCGTTTTTGACGGCATTTTCGGCGGAACGTGGTTCATTTTGCTTGGAAGCACGGTGGCGTTTCTCTCATCTGCGCTTATCAACAACTCTCTCAACTGGCTCGTTGGCAAGTGCTTTCGTAAGAACCCCGACGGCAGACTCGCATACTCGGTGCGCTCTTACGTATCAACGTTCATAGGACAGTTTTTTGATAATTTCATCTTTTCGATAATAGTTTTCGTCTTTTTCGCGCCTATCTTCTGGGACGGATTCCATTGGACAGTCCTTCAGTGCGCGACCTGCGCCCTCACGGGAGCTGTTGCCGAGCTTATTATGGAGATAGCCTTCACCCCTCTCGGATATAAGATAACGAGAAGATGGCAGAAGGAAAAGGTCGGCAAGGAATATCTTGATCATATAAACGGGAGTGTGGAAAAATGAAGGTTTTAATAACTGGCACGACTCAGGGCATAGGAAAGGCTATCGCCGAGCTGTTTTTGGAAAAGGGACACGAAGTTGTTGGCATAGATAAAAAAGATGGAAGCATCTGCC
>JAZRLW010000157.1:0-40807 GCA_045647025.1 Eubacteriales bacterium | reverse complement strand
GAAAGGCTTGTTGATGCTCTTAAAAGCAAGGGCATGATAGCTGTATATATCATTGTTGGTGTACTTCTTATAGCCGTGATTGCGGGAGTTATTTTCGTTAATTCACTGCTTGATAAATTGGGTGAATCGGACGTTGATATCGTTCATCGAGGAGAGGAATATATTCCTGATCTCAATTTTCCCTCCGATTACGTTCCTTCCGATCCCGTGATAGATGAAAATGAGTTTATGGATGACGGTGATAACACTGTCGATACCCCGTCATATACACCCGAAGACGCCCCAAAGCCTGTTGGCACATACGAGGACTTCGTGGTATACGATAAATATTACGAGCCCGATGCCTCCAATACTCCAATCTATTATAAGGAGCAAAAGGATCCTGACGTTCTTAACTTTATCCTTCTTGCACGCGATACCCGCGATGCATACCGTGACAGGGGCAGAACCGACTCTATGATGGTTGTGTCATACAATAAGAAGACCCGTGAAATAAAGCTTGTATCTCTTCAGCGAGATATGCTTGTTCCCATTGAAGGTCGCAAGTATTGGAACAAACTCAATACAGCCTATTTTTACGGAGGAGTGGGGCTTTCAATCAATACCGTAAATGACCTTTTCGGTATGGATATTCAGCGATACGTTACCGTCGTGGTTAGTTCCGTTGCACCTCTGGTTGATAAAATAGGAGGCGTGGAACTTTACGTAACAACGGCAGAGGCAAATTATTTCAAAAGCAGTGAATACGCTGCTGTTATGAGCAATATCGTTCCCGGATGGAATCATATGAACGGCGACCAGGTAACGGTATTCGTTAGAAACCGTTCCGTAGGTAATGCTGATGCTTCCCGTACCCGCCGACAGAGAGATGCTATAGAGGCTATTTACACCAAAATATTGACCGAGTATTCTCTTACCGAGGTGGTAGAGCTTATAAACTATGCGGCACCTCTTATTGCAACCAACTTTACAAATGACGAGATAATCTCATTTGCAAGAGATATTCTTTTGGGTGGCGAAATCACCATTGACGATCACCGAATTCCCGAAGAAGGGGATTACGAATCCGTCTGGTACGGAGATATGCTTGCCTTGAGTGTTGATTTTGAAGAAGCTAAAAAAGATTTGAGTAATTATATTTACGGAAAATAGAAAAAACTGACCTCATTGGCGCACCTGCTTTATCGCAGGTGCGCCAACAAAATTTGTTCTTGTGTTTGCTTGCAAAGTAATAAATTTTATGATATAATAAGACTGAAAGGCGGTGAGATCATGACATTCAAAACACATGAGTTGCCTCAAGAGTACAGAACAACAAAGGGCGGAAAAATTATGTTGACCGTATGTGGTGTAATGTTAGCGTTCATACCCGTTCTTGCGTTCGTAGCGCTTGTTATCGAAACACATGGTTTTATCGTTCCATTTTGCTTGACTATCTTTCCGTTTTTATTGCTTGGCAGCGTTTTTGGCATAATTATCTACGATATGAAAAGAGCGTTTGTAGAGGTCACCGATGACAAGATCGTAGCTGTTGACTATTACTTTGGTTTTAAATGCGAAAAAGTATTTTTTCAGAGAGATATTGTTTCTGTAGAAATAACCACAGGATATTCTATGAAAATTCGCGGTTATCGCTTTTCGGGACGAGGCTTTCCAAATTTGAAATATATTGTATTTCGCGGAAAAAAGAAAAAATATTTGCTTAAGTTAATATGCTCTGACGAAGCAAAAAATTATATTGAGAAGCACTTTGAAATTGTAAATACATAACTTCAAAAAGAAAAATTTTCTATATGCTTTTGTGCCCACAAAAGCAGTGCTTGTCAGGAAAAACAGACGGACTTTCGGGACACAAAAACCGAAGCCTCCCTTTACACAAGGGAGGCTTATCACCGCCCGATAGTATACCTAAAAAGTGTAACACACTATACCTTGCAGGGCAAGGCATGTGAAAAGGAGTACAGACAAAAACGTCCGTACTCCTTTTGCTTTCTCGGTAGGTAAACCTGCTTTATGGAAGGTACCCCTTCGGGGTCAGTTTTTTTCTATTCTAAAGATATCTTCTTTATGGGTTCCGATATCTCAAGTCCGTCTTCCCATACGTTGCAGTCCATGGCGACTATGTATACGCCCTTATCTACCGCATCTTTTAGGGCGGCTGTAAATTCGGGATGGGTATCGGTATTGGGCTTAAACTCTGATATTCCTTTCATTTGGACAACGAAAAGAATATAACATTCAAAACCTTCTTCATGGGCTTTGATAAGCTCTCGTATATGCTTTACCCCTCTTAGTGTGGGTGCATCGGGAAAGAGAGCGAGGCCGTCCTTTTCGAGAGTTACACCCTTGACTTCAATAAAAGCGGAGGTGTTGGGTGTACTGACAAAAATATCAAACCGAGAATTACCGTAGATAACCTCTCTTCTGATCTCTGCGTGGGGCAATGCCTTTCTGAGCCATTCCTCGGCGACGTCATTGACTATCTGGGAGTCCATGTTTATGAGTATGGGCTCTCTGTTTTTTTCTTCCTTGAGTACGACAACCAAGTCGTATTTTGTTTTCCGCACCGGATTTGTCGCTTCTTCAAGCCATACCGTTGCTCCGGGGACCAGAAGCTCTTTGCATCGTCCCGTATTTTTTACGTGAACGGTTTCTTCTTTCCCCTCAAGATTTACCTTTGCGATAAATCTGTTTGGGCGGGATAAAAATGTTGCTTTTTTAACGTTACTGTATTTCATGGGCTATGCCTGTTGCTTTTTTGCTTTCATGGAGAGGGAGATTCTCTTTTTCTTTTCGTCTACAGAGAGGACGGTGACTTCAACAACGTCGCCTACCTTAACTACTTCCGAGGGGTGCTTGATAAATCTGTCGCATACCTGTGAGATATGTACCAGACCGTCCTGGTGAACCCCTATGTCCACGAATACGCCGAAGTCGATAACGTTTCTTACCGTGCCCTTGAGAACCATTCCTTCCTTAAGGTCGGCCATGGTCATTATGTCGCTACGCAGCATAGGCGCGGGCAGGTCGTCACGGATATCTCTTCCGGGCTTTGCAAGTTCTGTAAGGATATCGTTAAGAGAGGGGATACCTATACCTATTGCTGTGGCAACCTTGTCTTTTCCGTACTTTTCAACCGTCTGGGGGAGGGTTTTAAGGTCGGCTGTGCGAATGTCCTCGCCCTTATATCCGAACATCTCAAGGAGCTTTTCGGTGGCTTCGTAGCTTTCGGGGTGGACGGCAGTGTTGTCAAGGGGATTTTTACCGTTGGGTATTCTTAAAAATCCTGCGCACTGTTCGTAAGCCTTGGGACCTAATTTTTTAACTTTAAGGAGCTGCTTTCTGTCGGTAAATGCTCCGTTTTCTTCTCTGTACTCGGCAATATTTTTTGCCACGGAGGGGGTGATTCCGGCAACGTAAGAGAGAAGGGAGGGGGATGCGGTGTTCAAGTCAGCACCAACGCTGTTAACACAGCTTTCAACCACACCGCCCAGGGTTTCGGAGAGTCTTGCTTGAGGCATATCGTGCTGATACTGACCTACACCGATGGCTTTGGGGTCTATTTTTACAAGCTCTGCTAAGGGGTCCTGCATACGGCGGGCAATGGATACTGCGCTTCTGAGAGATACGTCAAAGTCGGGGAATTCCTCTGCGCCCAGCTTAGATGCAGAGTATACAGATGCGCCTGCTTCACTTACAACCATATAGGTTACGGGGCGAGATGCTTCTTTTATCAGTTCGGCAACGAATATTTCCGATTCCTTTGATGCGGTACCATTACCTATGGAGATACAGTCGACCGAGTATTTGTTTATCCAATCAAGAAGCTTTGCTTTTGCTTCTTCAACTCTGTTCTGGGGAGGGGTTGGGTATACCACCGAGGTGGCAAGAACCTTGCCCGTGGGGCTTACTACGCAGACCTTACAACCCGTTCTGTAAGCAGGGTCAAGGCCAAGTACCACCTTGCCCTTTATAGGGGGTGCCATAAGAAGGGGACGGAGATTAAGGCCGAACATTCTGATGGCCTGTTCTGCGGCTCTGTCTGTGAGAGTGGAACGGACTTCTCTTTCTATGGAAGGGAAGATGAGTCTTGAATAGCTGTCTTCTGCGGCGGCACGGAGATACTTTTCGGTGGTGGAGCCGTAAACGATTATTTCGTCGGTGATAGCCTTAACACATTCTTCGTCTGGACATGCAAGGGATACTTTGAGGAAGTCCTCTTTTTCGCCTCTGTTTATAGCGAGGATTCTGTGGTCGGGTATCTTTTTTATAGGCTCGGCATAGTCGTAATACTGGGCGTAAACGCTGTCTTCTTCCTTTGCCTGAACCGTCTTCAAGAGACCTTTTTGGTCTATTATCTCTTTAAGCTGTTTTCTGATATGTGGGTCATCGGAAAGATTTTCGGCAATAATATCAAGAGCTCCGGACAGAGCTTCTTCAACGGTCAGTACGCCCTTTTCTTCGGATATATATTGAGCGGCGATGGATTCAATATCCTTTTCGTCCTGGGCCATAATTATCAAAGCCAAAGGCTCAAGTCCCTTTTCCTTTGCCATGGTGGCTCTGGTGCGGCGTTTAGGACGGAAGGGACGATATATATCCTCTACCTCTGCGAGGGTAGTTGCTTTAAGTATATCTGCCTCGATTTCGGGCGTCATCTTTTCCTGCTCGGTTATGGACGCAATAACCTCTTCCTTGCGCTTTTCAAGGTTTCGCAGATAGTTAAGTCTGTCTGCAAATTCTCTTAATACCTGGTCGTCACAGGAACCGGTCATTTCCTTACGGTAACGGGCAATAAAGGGTATGGTGTTTCCGTCGTCAATAAGCTTAATAATGTTTTCGGTATGCTCGGGACGGAGCTTGAATTGAGTAGCTAAAGCAGAAGAGATGTTCATATGTTATTCTCCACTAAAAGTATTTTCTATATTATAAAATAATATTTTGACAAAACGGTGAAAACCTTTTCGGGTAATAAAAAAATCGGCTCGTGTGAGCCGATTTTTCGTATTATTCGTTATCTTCTTTTTCTGCTTCTTCCTCTTCGAGGTCGGGAGCAAGTTCTACCTTTACGGTTTCAACTCGCATTGTCTGCGCTTCGGTAACCGTAAGGGTTATTCTTCCGTGGGTGAAGGTGTCGCCAACCTCAGGGAATTTATCAAGCATTTCGGTTGCCCAACCGCCTACGGTGGTGTATTCGCTTTCGAAATCCTTAGGTTCGTATTCGATAAGGCTGAAGAGGTCGTAAATGTTAAGGCCGCCGTCAACGATAAAGATACCGTCTTCGGTTTCTTCAAACTCGGTTTCAACCTCGTCGCTTTCGTCGTATATTTCGCCAACGATCTCTTCGATTACGTCTTCAAGGGTAATAATACCCATAACACCGCCGAACTCGTCTATAACCACAGCCATATGGGAGCGGGTACGACGGAATTCCTTAAGGATGGAAGATACGGTTCTGGTCATATGTACGAACATAGGAGGAGAAAGCAGATCTTCAACCTTGACGCTGGGATTTATAAGCATTTCCTTAACCAGTTTCTTTGAGGAAAGGATACCTATAATATTATCAATACTGTCTTTATATACAGGAACTCGGGAGTAGGACATGGTGTCCTTA
The DNA here is from genome assembly GCA_045647025.1 of Eubacteriales bacterium. Taxonomy (GTDB): domain Bacteria; phylum Bacillota; class Clostridia; order Oscillospirales; family UBA644; genus JAZQLP01. The sequence goes on along the minus strand of JAZRLW010000157.1, from coordinate 35,190 downwards.
TCCTTGAGCAGAGTCTTTATGTCGTCGTCTATATCATAAGCAAACATATCTACTCTAGGGGTAAGTATATCCTTTGCCGTGGTTTCTGTAAATTCAACGGCGGACTTGATAAGCTCACTTTCCTTTTCGGTAAATACGCCTTCTTCTTCGATGGCATCTATAAGATTTACAAGTTCTTCCTGGGTTACCTGAGGCTGAGGCTCCTTGGGTGTCCATATGGGGGAGAGCTTATTTACCAGTGCAGACACGAGATAGACTACGGGGGAAAGGATAGCCATTACTACCTTTAAGGGCCAGGCGATAACGTAAACTACCTTATCTGCAATTTCTGATGCGATAATCTTGGGGAATATTTCACCGAAGATAAGAATGATAATAGTAAGGCCGATGGTTGTTATGGTTTCAGCATTGTTAAAATGCTTTGTCATAAGTACTGTCGCTGCGGATGCACATGCAATATTTACAAGGTTGTTACCTGCAAGGATAGCAGCTATGGATTTCGTGTAGTTCTCTGATATGTAGAGGGCAATCTTTGCGGTTTTTCTTCCTTTTTCCGCTTCCTTTTTCATTCGCATTTTATTTGCGGATGCGAAGGCTATTTCGGAGCCGGAGAAGAAGGCTGAAAGACCTACGAGGAGTACTATAACAACAATAAGAATTATATCTGTAATCATGCTGTTACCTCCTCTTCGTCGGAGGTGTCGGAGACCTCGTTATCGGGGACGTCGGGAAGGTCTTCAAGGGCAATCTGCTCTTCAAGAAGCTTCTGGTCTATGTCCTCGTCCTCGTCGTATATTTCGCCTACCAGCTCTTCAAGAAGGTCCTCAAGTGTCACCAGACCTATGGTTCTGTGCTTTTCGCGAACTATGGCCATATGGGTTCTCTTGCGTCCCATTTCTTCAAAAAGAGCATCGAGCTTGGTAGAGGGTTTTGTTTTAAGTACAGGATAGAGAGTAAAGTCGGTTATTCTTTTTGAACCGCTTATAAGACTTTCCAATATCTGCTTTGATCTGAGTATGCCGATAATGTTATCAAGATTCTTGTCGTATACAGGAATTCTTGAATAGGAAACGTCTATAAGGAGTTCCTTTACCTTATCGTGGGGAACTGTGCGTTCAATGGCAAAAATACTTTCCTTGGGAATCATTACGTCTCTTACCGTTTTGTCACCGAAGTCTACCGCAGATTTAATGATTCGGGTTTCCGAATGCTCCAAAACGCCTTCCTCGGCTATGGTTTCTACCACAGACTGGAATTCTTCTTCAGTCATGGTAGGCTCCTTGTTGTCACCCGAAAGCTTTTTTCTCAGAAGAGCCGAAAGGTTTGAAAATACCCAAATAAAGGGAGTAAGGATCTTTGAGAAAATGTCAAGGGGCAGAGCCATTGCCATCATAAACGCGTCTGCGTTTGCGTTTGCGATATTCTTAGGTATAGTTTCTCCGATAAGGTATATGAGTATGGTCATAATTACCGTGGAGAGTACCGAGCCGAGGGCTTCGTTGCCGTTTACCCATGAGATAAACAGGGTGGTTGCAACCGCCGTGGAGGCGATACTGATGACGTTCTGACCTATGAGCAGGGCTATAAGGTCATCGTCAAATTTTTCAAGAAGCTTTGCGGCTCTTTTAGCAGCTTTGTTATCTTCTTCTTCTGCGAGGGTCTTGAGCCTTATCTTGTTAGCGTTCATACACGCCGTTTCTGTTGCGGCCATTACACCTCTGAGAAGTATCAGGGCAAAAAGTATCAAGCATTGCCATATACTACTACTGTCGTCCATAAAGGAAAAAATCAACTCCATTTTCTTATCTTACGTTATTGAACGCAGCTTTTTTTTGCGTTCTTGTAAGTGTATTCATATTAGTATAGCATACAGAAGTGTAAAATTCAATGGGTAAGGGGGTTAATTCACAATATGTTCGTACATTAACAAATGTCATGTTCAAATAAATATCGATTCTGCGTAAATGGAAGAAAATAAGAGGTTTTATATAAAATCTCTTTAAAAGTTCAAAAAACTGATATTGATTTTTATATAGCTAAACAGTATAATAATAATGCAAAAAAACAGAATGAGGTTAATTATGAAAAAAGTTTTAGCTATTATTTTGGCGGGTATTCTTTTTATTTCCTGCCTTACCGCCTGTAAGGGCAAGGAAGACGTTAAAAACGATTCCTTTGATTATCTTACCGCTAACATTTCCGACTATATAGTGTTGGGTGAATATAAGGGGCTGGAGATAGATATGACCCCCGAATGTACGGAAAAGGATATCGATGACGCCATTACAGATCTTCTTTACGAAAATATGATCGTTACAGAGATTACCGACAGAGCAGCTCAGAACGGCGACAGTGTAAATATTGACTTTGCGGGATTTCTTGACGGCGTTCAGTTTGATGGTGGCACTGCAGAGGGCTATAGCCTTGTGCTTGGCTCCAATTCCTTTATTGACGGCTTTGAGGCAGGTCTTGTAGGCGTTATGCCCGGCCAAACGGTGGACCTTAACCTTTCCTTCCCCGAGGTGTACAATAACAATCCCGATCTTGCAGGTAAACCCGTTCTTTTCAAGGTTACTCTTAATTACATTGAAGAGTCCGAGTATCCCGAGTATAACGATGAATTTGTTACCACCATATCCAAAGGCGAATATACCAACACCGTTGATTATTCTAACTATATAAGAGATACCCTTAACCAGCAGTTGGCAACCGAGAGAGAAACATATAAGCAGAGCTATCTGATGGACATGGTATCCGAGGCAACTGAAGTTAAGGATTATCCCGCAAGTGAATACGACGCAAACTATAATGAATTTGTAGCTGCGTATACTTCTTACGCAACGCAGTACGGGATGAGTCTTGCTGATTTTATGCGTATGTTTTATGGCATTACTGAGCAGGAATTTTATGACACCGCAAAAGAGTATGCCTATGAAACCGTTGTTCAGAATCTCATTATCGGCGGTATTGCTCAGAAGGAGAATATTTCCATTACCGATGAGTACTACGAAGAAAGACTTGCTACTCTTGCAGAAGAGAACAAGTTTAATTCCACCGAGGAGTTCGTTTCCTACTATGGCGAGGATTATCTCCGTTTCTATATGGTACAGGAAAAGGTTCTTGACTTTGTTGAAGACAACAGCGTAGTTATTGACTGATAATACAGAACGTAAATAAAACAAAGGCGGATGCAATTTGCATCCGCCTTTTGATTTTATACTATTTAGTCAAGTTCAACTACACCTGTATAAAGGTCGTAGTATCTGCCCTTCATTTCAAGAAGGTCCTCGTGACTGCCGCGTTCTATTATCTCACCGTTTTCAAGCACCATTATTGCATTTGAATTGCGTACCGTAGAAAGTCTGTGGGCAATAACGAATGTGGTTCTGTTCTTCATCAGTCTGTCCATACCGTGTTCGATATGGCGCTCTGTTCTGGTGTCAACGGAACTTGTAGCTTCGTCAAGAACCAATATGGGAGCCTTTGAGATTGCCGCGCGGGCTATATTGAGAAGCTGGCGCTGACCCTGGGAAAGATTTGCACCGTCGCCCTCTATCATGGTATTATAGCCGTCGGAAAGACGTCTGATAAAGCTGTCTGCGCTGGCTGTCTTTGCAGCTGCGATAACTTCTTCGTCGGTGGCGTCAAGACGTCCGTAACGGATGTTTTCCATTACAGTGCCGGTAAAGAGATGTGTGTCCTGAAGAACCATGGCTATATTTTTGCGGAGATCTTCACGCTTGTAATCTCTGATATCTACACCGTCAATGGTTATGGAGCCTGACTGTATATCGTAGAATCTGTTAAGCAGATTGGTTATGGTGGTTTTACCAGCACCAGTAGAGCCTACAAAGGCTATCTTCTGGCCGGGCTTTGCGTAGAGAGATATGTTTTTAAGTACGGTTTTATCAGGGTTGTATCCGAAGGTTACGTTGTCAAGTACGACTTCGCCCTTTATATCGGTCATATCCTTTGCATCTGGCTTATCTGCAAGCTCGGGCTCAGCATCCATGATTGCGAATACTCTCTCTGCGCCCGCAAGTGCGGAAAAAATGGTGGTCATCTGTTGAGAGAGGTTGTTTATGGGCATTGAGAACTGGCGTGCGTAGTTTACAAATACCGTAATATCACCTACGGAGAGGGATATAAGGCTACCTGCGGTTATTACTCCCGTAGCTGTAAGGGCGCAAAGCACGCCGCCAACACCTGCGGTAACGGAGTAGCTTACCTGACCTGTATTACCCATAACGGGCCCCATAATACCGCCGTAGAACTGTGCCTTAAACTGTTTGTTTCTAAGGTCTTCGTTAAGAAGGTCAAACTCGCTCTTGCATACGTCCTCGTGGTTAAATACCTTTACTACTTTTTGACCGGTAACCGTTTCTTCTATATATCCGTTCGCGGAGCCGAGAGCGGCCTGCTGACCAACGTAGTATTTACGGCTCTTCTTTGCTATGAGCATACCGCCAAAGGCAAATATGGGGATAAATACTACAGTAATGAGAGTGAGGATTACGTTGGTATATATCATCATTGTAAAGGTTCCGATAAGGGTTATGGTTCCCGATACGAAGCTTATTACCGAGTTGTCTATCATCATGCCGATATTGTCAACGTCGTTTGTAAAGCGACTCATAAGCTCGCCCGTGCTGTGGGTATCGTAGAATTTTACGGGAAGACCCTCTATTTTGTCAAAGAGGTCGTTTCTGATTTTTTCAATGGCACCTCTGGAAACGTGTACCATTATCTTGCTCTGACAGAAGGAGGTCGCTATACCTATCAAGTATATTAAAACAAGTATACACAGGCCCGTCACCAGATAAATCATTATTTCGCTGGCTCTTTCGCTTCCCGTTACCATATTTGCAAAGGGGGTAAAGGTGTCGCAGAATGCGGTTATGATCTTATCTGCAAAGTCAACCTTTGCATCTGCTTCTCCCGCAACGTGGTTTATTATAGGACGGAGCATATAAGAGCCAAGGAGGGAGGTAAGGGTATTTATTATCATAAAAAAGATAACGCTTACCAGGTGCAGTCTGTAAGGCTTGAGGTATGCCATAAGGCGAAGCACTGTGCCTTTTGCGTTTTTGGGCTTACCGCCCATGCCTCTTGGGCCACCACCTCTTGGGCCGCCTCCCATAGGACCCTTCTGAGGAGCGTGAGATTTACTGCTGTATTGCTTTTGAAGCTCTTCAAGAGTTCTTGCCATTATTTCTCACCCTCCTTTTTGCTGTCCATCTGTGAATTGTAGATTTCCTGATATTCGGTATTGGTTATGAGCAGTTCGTCGTGAGTGCCCATGCCCGTTATTACACCGTCATTTATAACGATTATCTTATCCGCTTCCATAACGGAGGATATTCTCTGGGCGATAATTATCTTTGTGGTTCCTGAAAGCTCGGTGGCAAAGGCCTCTCTGATTTTCTTTTCGGTGGCCGTGTCGACTGCACTGGTAGAGTCGTCGAGAATGATTATCTTGGGTTTCTTAAGCAGCGCTCTGGCAATACAGAGTCGTTGCTTCTGACCGCCCGAAACGTTTACGCCGCCCTGACCGAGCTCGGTCTGGTAGCCTTCGGTAAAGGAAGTGACAAAACCGTCTGCCTGGGCGTGGTCAGCCGCTTTTCTAAGGGCATCCATATCTGCATCCTGGTCGCCCCAACGGAGGTTTTCTTCTATAGTACCCGAGAAAAGAACGTTTTTCTGAAGTACCATACCGATACCTTCGCGGAGGTTTTTAAGAGAATATTCTTTTACGTTAGTTCCGTCTACCAGGACTTCGCCTTCGTCGGTGTCGTAAAGACGGGGAATAAGGGATACGAGAGTGGTTTTGCCGCAACCCGTAGAACCGATTATACCTACCGTTTCTCCGCCCTTTATCTTAAGATTGATTGTGTCAAGTACTTTATCTTGACTGGTTTTGTAGTATCTGAAGGAAACGTTTCTGAATTCGATATCGCCGTTTTCTACCGTCTTATCCTTGCATGTAGCGTTTTCGTCACTTATATCAAGGTTTTCTTCAAGAACCTCCTTTATACGCTTTGCAGAGGCCAGGGCTCTGGAGGACATCATAAAGAGGAATGTAACCATCATAAGGGAGAAGAGTATCTGGTTTATATAGGTAATGAATGCGGCAAGATTACCTACGGTCATATTTCCGATGGTAACGTATTTACTGCCAAGATAAACTACTGCAATGGTAGTGGCGTTCATAATAAGGGACATAAGGGGTGACATTATTATCATAATGTTCATAGCGGAGATTCCCGCATCTTTAAGTCCCTTATTGGACTTTCTGAATCTCTTCTTTTCGTGGTCTTCACGTACAAAGGACTTTATAACTCTTACGTTTGTAAGGCTTTCCTGAACGTTTGAGTTAAGGCCGTCAATCTTTTCCTGCATTCTGGAAAAGCGGGGGAAGCCCTTTGATATAACTATTGCCTGGGTTATAAGGAGTATGGGTATGGTTACTGCCAATACTACGGCAAGCTGCTTATTAAGGGATACTGCCATAATAAGGGCGCCTATGAGCATGCCGGGGGAACGGAGGCACATTCTTAACAGCATATTAACGAAGTTCTGCATCTGGGTAATGTCGTTTGTCATTCGGGTGACGAGGGAGCCGGTGGAGAACTTGTCAACGTTGTTAAATGAGTAGCTCTGTACCTTTGCGTACATATCCTTACGCAGGTCTGCGGCAAAGTTTACCGAGGCCTTTGCTCCGTAGTAGGATCCGCCCACACCGCCCAACATCATAAGGAGCGCGGTGATTATCATAAATACCATAATGATAAGTATGTAGCTGGTGTCATTAGGTTGTACGTTTTGGCTGAATTTTTCAATTATATCGGTTACTATCTTTGAAATACCGCTTTGCTCTGCAGATTGAGACACATCGGTAATGGGAGTAACGTTATCAACGATTGCGGAGAGAAACGCGGGCATCAATACCTCGCCAATAACCTCTACTATCATACAAAGGGGGCCTATTATGAAGTAGGGAAGATAGGGTTTTACGTATTTGAACCAGCGAACTCTGCTTTTGTTTTCTGCTTTTTTGAGTCTGCTCAAAACAGTCATCCTTTCTTCTGCTCTTCTGCGGCAGTATCGCAGAGGAGTATATTTTGCTGTATTCTGTTCATGTAGTCTAAAAATCTGTCAAAATCCTCGGGGGAAAATCCGTCGAATACCGCTTTGTCCAGCTTTTCAAACATGTTGCGGGTATCTTCAAGGAGGACTTTGCCCTTGGGGGATATCCTTATTTCGTTATAGCGGTTGTCTGTTTCGGCGGCGCACCGTTCAATGTATCCCAGTTTTTCAAGCTTTTTCAGAGTAACCGCCACTGCGGCAGGGCTGATTTTTAGCTTTTCCGCGAGTTCTTTTTGGGAAGGAACCTTGGGACTTCGGGCTATAATCATCAAAAGATGATGCTGACTTCGATGCATACCTGTTTGGTCTACGTATTTTTCCACCATAGACTTGTGAGCTCGGTTCGTTGTGATAAGTGCGCCCACGCATCTTTTTTCGGGAGATGGGTTTTCGGATTCTTTAAAGCCGACGGCTTTTTCTTCCTCCATATATTGCTCCTTTCTGATAGTTTACAGGTTAATCGTTAACCAGTTAATTATTACCGTATAATTATACATGTAGGAGGGGGGATATGTCAATACAGTTTACAAATATGTATAAAAGAAAAATGAGGGATTTGCCCCTCATTTTTCTTTTATTTATAGTTTTCGGCTTTTATTTCAAAATACGCTTGGGGATGCGCACATACGGGACACATCATAGGTGCCTCTGTGCCCATTACAAGGTGTCCGCAGTTTCTGCATATCCAAAGAACCTCGCCGCTCTTTTTGAACACCTGCTGCATCTGGACGTTGTTGAGAAGAATCTTGAATCTTTCTTCGTGAGCCTTCTCGATTTCCGCAACTTTTCTGAATTTTGCAGCGATTGAGAAAAATCCTTCCTCTTCTGCCTCTTTTGCAAAGGTTGCGTACATTTCGGTCCACTCGTAGTTTTCGCCGGCAGCGGCGTTTTTCAGGTTTTCGGGGGTTGTGCCGATACCCTGCAGTTCCTTAAACCACTGTTCAGCGTGTTCCTTTTCGTTTGATGCGGTTTCTTCAAATATGGCGGCTATCTGTTCATAGCCTTCCTGCTTTGCAATTCCCGCGAAATAGGTGTATTTGTTTCTAGCTTCACTTTCTCCCGAGAATGCGGCGCGGAGATTCTGTTCTGTCTTTGAGCCTTTAAGTTCCATATAGTATCAGTCCTTTCTTTGTTTATTGATATTTTACACTTCTTTTGAGGAAAATATTCTCAACCCTCTTGATAAGAATTGAAAAATATTGTATAATAGCGTGAAAGATGTTTTGCATCGCAAAGATACAGTCGCTCTTTATGCCAAAATTCATGTACTGCGATCGGGATTATTTGAAAGGTGGTGGCAATTTTATGACTGCAAAAAAAAGGCTTATTTTTGACGTTGAGTATTTTGATGCTGTTACTTCAACCAACGATATTCTGAAGGATATGGGTAAACAAGACGTTTCAGAGGGCAAGGTTATAGTTGCCTCTCATCAGACTGCTGGTAGGGGCAGGGGAGTAGGTCGCAGATTTTATTCTCCCGATTCCACAGGTCTGTATATGAGCCTTTTGCTCCGTCCTTCGGGTGGTGCAGAAAGCAGCTTAATGATAACTACCGCCGCAGCCGTTGCAGTGTGCAGGGCCATAGTCGCAATAACGGGCAGAGAGCCCCAAATAAAGTGGGTCAACGATATAATTCTCGATGGTAAAAAAGTTTGCGGTATACTTACCGAGGCTGCCTTTAATACCGATTACAGCGGCCTTGAGTATGTCGTTTTGGGCATAGGGATAAACCTGTTTGTTCCAGAAGAGGGATTCCCAGATGATATAAAGGATATAGCAGGGGCTTTGTGTGATAGATATGATCGGGAATTAAGAGATAGACTTGTAAAATCTATCCTTAAAGAGTTTTCTCACATATACTGCAACGAAAAGGGCAGCTATATGACAGAGTACAGAGCCTTGTCCTGTGTTATCGGCAAGGAAGTCAAGATATACCGTACTCCCACCTTCGTTCAGGGGGAGCCGGACGATATGGCGTACGCCTATGGTATCGACGATAATTGTCGTCTGTTGGTCAGATACCCCGACGGTAGAGAAGAGGCCCTTGTTTCGGGCGAGATAAGCGTAAGATATTAAAATGCGAAAGATAGGAAAAAGGAGAGCGTTCGCTCTCCTTTTTCCTATCTTAAAATAGAATATTAATCTTCGTATACCGTGGTCCAGATTTCACCGTCGTAGCAATCAAAGGTTACTTTGTCGGAGTAGGCGTAATTGCCTGCCGCGTCCCACATTTCAAATACCATAGCGTAGCTGCCGTCGAAGAGGGGAGCTTCGCCGAAAGTTGTGTATTCAGTAACGGGAATATCGGCTACAGTGTACATCTCAAAGTCGTCGTCCCCCGAATAGGAGGCCATCTTCCAGATGGTTGTTATAACGTCACCTGCCCGGAGGATGCGTAGCTCCTTGCTTGCCATACCTGACTGGTCAAGGCCTTGGGATGCGCCCAGTACAGACCATTCCTCGGCAGTAAAGTCGTATACCACCTGCAGGTTGTATAGTTCACCGTTAAGAAGAACGGGTACGGAGTAAAGGTTATAATCTTCGCCCTCAAAGGAGAGCTCCATAAATACAAGATTTCCGTCTATTGCACCCCATACGCCGCGGAAATTATCGTAAAAGATACCGTTATCCCAGTCTGCAATAATGTCGTTATCTGTTCCCAGCCACAACATGGTATCCGTTTCTTCGTCTACATAATATAATGAAAATCCTATACCTGCAAGAATATTACATGCGTCCTCACCAAGGGTAAGGATCGTCGAGCCCTCGTCGTTAAGGTCAAGGGGTGCTCCGTCCCAATCCATATCTGCAAGGGTAACCAGCTCGGGCAAATAGTCTATGTCGAGCGTGTTGAGATATTCATTTCCGCCCTCGGCGAGCTCTCCCGTAATTCCGTATGCGTAGAGGTGCTTGAACGCCAGGCTTGCGCCAACGTTAATGTAGCCGTTAAGGTCGGATATGTCGCCGTTATAGGAGTAATAACAGCTTAAGCCCGTAGCCTCGGAACGGTAGGGACCGTTGACCTTGTAGACCACACATTCATTAAGGGCATCACAAACGCTTTGGGCAGAAGGCAACATCCAGGCGGTGAGTCTGGCAAGATGTCCAAGGTCCACCATATTGGTATATCCTTGCTCTCTCGTATTGCCACCGTAGTTTTCGCTTTGTGTTGCGGCTCTTCCGAATACAGCAAAAAATCCGGGGTCTTCGGATGCCGCCACCAATGCTTCCTGACCGAAGGTTTCGTAAGCATCAAGTAAGGGCTTGATCTTCGTAAGGTCGGTAAGAGAAAGAGTGGTCTGATCCTGGGTTCCTACGGCCTCACAGCCTTCGTAGTAGGAGTTGCAGATAGCTATACCAAGCTTTTCGCCGTTCATAGAAGGATCCTTTGCCAGTTCTCCCATCCATCCCGAATAGAACCAGCCGTTACCGGGTTCCACTTCTTCGGATGCAACAAGGTATTTTGAGAAGTTGCTGAATACTGAAGCAACGTCTACCGTTGCCATTAAGCAGGTGTCAAAGCCTACGAGTTCAAGAGCAGGTGAGTCTGCGTTTGCAGGCCATACGGCATCAAAGGCCTGATACATCTCTACAAGGTCAAGAGAATCGAGCCCGTATACCTCGTCAAAGGCCGCGCCGCTTACCGAGCCGCCGCCGTGGTTCCAGAATGTAACGGCAACCTTTTCTGCGGGAAAGTTTTTATTTGCAAAATACAGGAATTCATATAGGGTCTGGGCCTCGCCCATATTAGCCAATTCCTGCTCTTCCAGAAGCTGCAGTCCGTCTTTATTGTAAAGCCAGCGCTGTTGTTTTGAAGCGTCCATAAGATCGTTTTGCCATACTGCGGCGCCGCCCGTCTGAATAACTACGTTAACGTCTTCGGGAAGCTGTACTTCCATCATTTCAATGAGGTCAGTTGTTGCAAAGCCCCCGTTGGTTTCAAGGTCGCTACCGCAAAGGTACCAATATACTGCCCATTCGCTTTTTGCCTGTCCGTCTATTATACCGTCGCCGCCCCAGTCCTCTTCAAGCAGGGCGTCGCAGGCGCAAAATGACAGTATCATTACGATTGCCAAAATAAGTGCCGAAATCTTTTTCATAAGATCACCTTTTAGTATAAATTCAGAAAGCGAAAAAAGTGGGCGCGGTAAATCCGCGCCCGCCTGAAATCGAATTAAATATTATTCAACGCCGAGTTCAGCCTTAACAGCGTCTACCCATTCGTCAACGTCAGCAAACCAAGCGATCATCTCATCGAGATTTTCCTGGGCGATCTCCTGGTCGCCGGAAAGAATTTCCTGATACTGAGCGAGAAGGTTAGCCATATCGGTCAAGGTAGTAACAACTTCTTCGTCATAGGCTTCAATATCAGCATTGATTGCTGTAGCAAGCTCGTTAAAGTTCTGGCTGGTAGCGTTGAAAGCGTCGATAGCGGGCTGCTTATCGGTGCCTCCGCAAGCTGCAAAAGAGAGGCAGAAAACTGCGAGTAATACTGTTGCGATAATTTTTTTCATTGAAATATCCTCCAAAAGTTAGTTATGTAATCTGTTACTTATTCACATTATAAACTTTAATTTTTGATAAAGATCGTATTTGTTCTGAAACGTACCTAAAATGTACTCAAACAGCAGTACAAATAGCGTGCTTTACAATTATGCACCCGTGAAAAAGCTTGCGAAGTTAAACTCGTTGGGCATGGGAATGGTGAACATATAAATGGTTGCGAAAAGGAATGCCGCAAGAGATATAGCAACAATAGCAAACTTGTTTTTGGTGCTGTTAAAGGAACTGACAATACCTAAAAGGAAAAGAACAACGCTGTAAATAACTGTAACGAGACCGAATGCGTCGCCGTTGGCATTGGATGTTTTACCGCTTTCAAGAACTTCCTGGGACTGTGCGAGAAGCTCGTTTGCCGTTTCAAAATATCCGTTTACATAGTCCTCACTAAAAAATGGAGAAGTGAATGCAGCATCGGTTTCCATCCAGGCAAGAACCGTAGCCGTGGGGTCTGCATAATCTTCTTCGGAGAGATAGTAGTTCCAACCAATTTCTGCCGCCATTCTTTCGCTAAGGTTTTCATCAAGCTTGTAAAGAAGTTGATAGCATACTTTTTCTACGGTGTTGGTATCTTCGCTACCCTGAGCGAAGATTATTTCCATCTGCATATCGCTGACGTCGTTCCAGAGAAGCATATCCTGGTTCATCTGCTGTACGCCTGCGTTGTATTCAGAGTTGCCTTCGGATGCAAGGTTGTTGCTGGTGGTATAACTGGTAGCCTGTTCACCGCCGTGAAGGCTTCCTATCCAGCTGCCCCAAGCGGTAAAGAGAGCAGTAATGCCAAGCATGATAACAACTATAAGTTCCAATATCTCATCTGGAGTTTTTTTTGTTTTAATTGTTTCTGACATGGTAGTAATTCCCTTCTATGATATGTGGCAAAATGCAACGGTGCGGTTACACGGCAGATATGCCGCATATACCGCTCCGCTACATGTTTATACAAAAAATGAAAATGAGAAGATCTTAGCCTTCAGTAACCCAGGGTGTGCCGTCTTTCTTGGTGAACTTGCCGAGGCAAACCTGAATAAAGTCGATAAGCCAACCAATACCGAAAACACCGCCGGTAACAAGCCAGATGATGCCGGTGCCTACCTTACCTGCAAGGAAACGATGGATACCCATCCCGCCCAGAAAGAAGGTGATTAAAATAGCAGCTATTTTGCTCATGAAATTTTTCCTCCTACTTTATTTATGTAGTCATTAGACCTATTAATATTATAGTATTTATTTCGAGGGGATGAAAGATTTTTGTATCAATCGAACCTGAAATGTATCAAATCGACATTCTTTGACAACTTGTCCATGAAATGTCAGAACACGGGATAGTGATTCTTGAAGGAGTATTCCATAAAGCAGTTTTTAAGTTCGCTGTATTTCCCTCTGGGGAGAGGAATCTCATCTCCGCACATCATAACGATGGATTTATAAGACATAGTTCTTATGTAGTCCATATTTACAAGATATGATCTGTGTGGACGCAAAAAAACGCCCTTATCAGCAAGGCGGCTGTAAAGATCGTCCATGCTTCCTATGCTTTCAAGAATATTGCCGTCAGATAAGTGAAAAAAGAGGGTACGGTGTATTACCTCGCAATACTCCAATCTCTTGAATTCTATTCTGGTTATGCCGCTTTTACATCGGAGGATCAGGCTGTTGGATTTTTCCTGTTCACATGCAGAAAGTACAGAATCCATCAGTTTGAAAAATATATCTTGTGATACGGGCTTAAGCTGATAGTAGTAGGCTCCCACAGAATAGGACTGTACTGCAAAGTCAGAAGAAGATGAAAGGAAGATGATTTTTACGGTACTGTCGTAATTGCGTATTTCCGTTGCGGTGTCTATTCCGTTTTCGCCGGGCATCAGTACGTCCATAAAGAGAACGTCATATTTTGCGCCCCTTTCTATTTCAGCGATCAAGTCAAGAGGGCTGTGGAATTTCTGGCAGTCTACGCTCAGCCCGTGTCCCTTGCCGTACTTGTCGATAAGATTGTACATGCTGTCCAGCGTAGAGATATTGTCATCGCATATGGCAATTTTTATCATGTGACAAACCTCCTCTTTTATCTTTTTTCAATTTCATTATATCATGAAAAATAAAGCTTCCGACGCTTTTTGTCTTGAAATGTATATATTTTCGTCCTGAAATGTAAATTTCGGTATTGCTATCGCTCTGTTTTTATGGTATAATTAGCCCGGCAAAAATGATATATGAGAGGTGGTGTACATGGTGTACATTGCAATATGTGATGACGTAGTGGATGAGATTGGACGTATAGTCTCCGTCCTTGAGATATGGAGAAATTCCCACCCTGAAGCTCAACTGCGGTACCGCACTTTTCTCAATCCTCTTGATTTGATAGAATCCTCCGAGAAGGAGAAGTTTGACCTGTATCTTCTTGACGTGGTTATGCCGGGGATTAACGGTATATCTGTTGCAAAGGAACTTCGTGCGACGGATGGTACTGCCCGTATAGTTTTTTTAACCTCCTCTCCAGAGTTTGCCTATGAGAGTTATTCAGTCAAGGCAACCGATTATATATTGAAGCCGGTTAATCAGGAAAGACTTATTCCGTTTCTTGATGAGTTGTATTTTGCAGAGCAGAGTTCCTGCCCCTCTATGATTTTAAAAAAAGGCGCAACCATTGTTCGTGTGCCCGTGTCTTTGATTGAATATGTTGAAATAAACGGCAAGCATCTTTATTTTTATCTTGCCGACGGCTCTTTTCACGAGATATTCGGATCTATGAACGAATATAGGGACCTGTTGATCTCTTTTGAAAGTTTTATGCAGGTCCATAGATCATACATCGTTAATATGCTCCGTATTTCGGAGCTTTCTCCTTCGGGAGCTGTGACCAACTCGGGGAGAACTGTTCCCGTATCAAGATCATTTTATCCTCAACTGCGGAAGAATTATATAGAACTGATTTTTGACAGAAAGAAGAGGTGAGCACTGATGAATTTTGTAGATATACTTGAAGTCTTCAATTACTGTTTGATACTTCTGTTCGGCGTGTTTTTAAGCATGAATGTAGCTGGAGGATTGACAGCCATAGGACAAAAGATAACGGTATTCGTGCTTGCCGGTGCTTTTCTTGCAGCGCAGGGGGTGGGATGGTTTGTATGGGGCACAGATACGGTTAGGTTTATCTATCCGGTGCTGATACATCTTCCAATAATTTTGGTTTTGGTTCTTGTGTTGAAAAAGCCCGTGGGCGTTGCAATAGTCAGTGTATGTACTGCCTATCTTTGCTGTCAGCTACCCCGCTGGGTCAATCTTGTCTCCTTCGTTATTACAAAGTCGGAGCTTGTGGAGCAGATTACTTATACGCTGTTTATAGGCGTTATTTATTACCTACTTTCCCGCTTTTTTACAAAAGCCGCATACCACGCAATGACCTATTCTACCCGCACCCTTCTCCTTTTTGGAAGCCTGCCCGTAGCATATTACCTTTTTGATTACGCTACGGCGGTATATTCCGATATGCTTTATTCGGGAATAAAGGCTCTTAATGAGTTTCTTCCCACCGCTACAATTATCTTCTACATCATATTCGTGGCTGCTTATCACGTACAGACCCAGAACCGTTTGTCTGCCGAAAATCAGCGGGCAGCGGTGGAGTCGTCTTTACGGCAGGCAGAGGTGGAGATGGAGGTTCTTCACCGTTCTGCAAGTCAAACGGCTATTTACAGACACGATATGCGCCATCACCTCAATATGCTTGATGGAATGCTTTCTTCGGGGAACAGCGAACAGGCCCGTCAATACATAAAAAAGGTGCATTCGGATATCGAGGCTGTATCCCAAAAGAGATTTTGCGAAAACGAGGCTATCAATCTTCTTTGTTCCTATTTTACTTCAAAGGCCGATAAAGGCGGCATAGAGCTTTCCGTTTACGCCAGAATACCAAAAGATATTTCCATTCCCGATACAGAGCTTTGCTCGCTTCTTTCAAACGGACTTGAAAATGCCATTCACGCCCTTGAAGAAACTCCCTCGTTGCCAGGTAAGGTTGATCTTTACTGCGAGGTTAAGGACGGGAAGCTTCTTATAGAAATCAAGAACCCCTGCAAAGATAATATCCAAATAAAGGACGGAATCCCCATCTCATCCCAAGAGGGGCATGGGTATGGCTGTCAGAGTATATGTGCCATTACCGAAAAGCACGGTGGGTTGTGTGAATTTGCCGCAAATGGCGGTGTGTTTTCTCTTAGGGTCATATTGCCGGTTTAAAATTCAAAAATGAAAAAACGGTAAGCTTGAAAGCTTACCGTTTTTTTTCTGTACTTTTCCCTGGTCGTTATGAATAGTGCTGTGCCTGAGAAGTCCACAGCTCGTAATATTTACCGTCTGTATTTTCCATAAGCTCGTCGTGAGTTCCTCGCTGAATTACGGAGCCTTCGTGGAACACCATAATACTATCACAGAATCTGCAGGAGGACAGTCTATGGCTTATGTATATGGTGGTTCTATCTCCCACTATGCTGTTAAAACGGGAGTATATATCAAACACGGCTACAGGGTCAAGAGCTGCGGTGGGTTCGTCCAGAATAACGAAGGGAGCGTTTCTGTAAAGGGCTCTTGCGAGAGCTATCTTTTGAGCTTCGCCTCCCGATATCTGTATCCCTTCTTCCTCAAAGTCCCTGTAAAGGAAGGTCTCCGCGCCGTTTTCGAGTTGCTCAAATCTCTCTCCCATACCTGCCTGTTCAAGACATTCCTTTACCCTTTCGGGGTCATACTCGGAGCTTGTTGCTACGTTTTGACCGAGGGTAAATGAAAATAGCTTGAAATCCTGAAATACTACAGAGAAGATAGACATATACTCGTCGTAGTCGTACTTTTTGATGTTTATGCCGTTGAGAAGTATTTCTCCTTCGGAGGGGTCGTAAAGGCGGCAAAGTAACTTAATGAAGGTGGTCTTGCCGCTACCGTTCATACCTACCACGGCAAGTTTTTCACCGATTTTAAATTTCAGAGATACGTTTTTAAGTACATAGTTATCGCATCCTGGATACTTAAAAGATACGTTTTTAAACTCTACTTCATAGTCCTTGTCTCCGCCGTCGCAGAGTATGCGCTTTTCAACGGGAAGAACACCCTTATGCATTTCGGAGGGGTGGTCTATATATTCAAAATATAATTCCAAGGCTTCTGTATTGGTTGCCAAACTTGCAATTCCCCATGTGACCTCAGAGACAGAATTGTTGAAGTTAGATATAAGCTTGACATATTTTAGTAGAGAACCTACTCCAAACAATCCTGCAAGCACTCTTAATCCCATGAAAATATAAGAGCATACGGATAGTAACAGATGCGATATATACCATATACTGTCAAGAAGGGTGTTCTTGTTTTGAATACGCTTTTTTGCTTTTGTCCAATCCACGAAAACGCCTTCAATCTCTTCTTCGATTATCTTTCTTTGACCGTATATGCGAATATCCATTCCCATCTTTGGGTCAGAAATCCTCTTTATATAGTGGCTGTATATTTTATCGAAGCTCTCGATCTCTTTATTGAATTTTGTCCAGTACTTTTCTCCATATGCGGTCATGAAGAGCTGGAATACGGCTCTCATAATAACGATGACAACTATTATTGCCGAGGCCAATGGCGAAGCCGCAAAGGCTATTATTCCGGCTGTTTCGGCGCCCGACGTCGAAACAAGGAAAAAGGGAATTATTGAAGCCGTTGCAAGGATGAGGTTAACGATTCCGTACATAATATTACGGAAAGAGTTGAACGTGTACAGTATACCTTGATTACTGTAGTTTTTAAATCTGTTTACCTTGCGCCGAAGCTCGTGAGTAGCGGGATTTTCGATATACGAGTAATCCGTATCGAGATTAAACTGGGAGAAACGGATAGCGTACTGTTCGTCAAACTCTCTATCGGCTGTGCGTTGAAGATAACGAAATACCTCGCGTATTCCTCGAGTGATAAAATCTACTCCGGCAGTAATTATTGCATAGGTCAGAAGTGTTTTAATATCTTCTCCTCTTGCTACGGCATCCAACAGTATTGCGGACATCCATATAGAAGGATATGTATGGAACGCCTCCCAGGCGGCGTCAAGCAAGCTTATGGCCATATATCCTTTGCGTATGTAATGTATCTCCTTAAGGCTGCGTGCTATAAGTTTAAGGGAAAGTCTATTCTTTTTCATTTTACTTCCTCCTTATAGTAATAGCTTTGCATATCGAACATTTCAGCATATATACCCTTATTTGCCATAAGCTCCTCGTGGGTACCATTTTCTTTTATAACGCCCTCGTCAAGGAGAAGTATTCTATCGCAGAATCGGGTTGAAGCCAATCTGTGAGAGATATAGACCGACGTTGCTCCCGAAACAAGTTCACTGTATTTTACATACATATTATGTTCTGCTATGGGGTCAAGAGCTGCGGTGGGCTCGTCAAGGACTATGATCTTACCTTCCTTGTATATGGCTCTTGCCAGGGCAAGCTTTTGCATCTCACCGCCCGAGAGATCTATGGCTCCTTCAAAAAAGCTCTTACCTAAAACGGTTTGCTCCTTGTTGGGTAAAGACTGTATCTTATCCTGAAGGTCGACCTTTATAAGGCATTGGGTAACCTTTTCCTCATTAATTTCTCCCTTAATCTTCATTGCAACGTTCTGCGATATTGACAGGGGCATAACGTTAATATCCTGAAATACCGCGGAAATAAGAGAAAAATATTCTTTCTTATTGTAATCGGTTATTTCATTTCCGTTAACGTATATTTTACCCGACGTGGGGTGGTAAAGCCCGCAGATGAGCTTAACAAGGGTGGTCTTTCCCGCGCCGTTACGTCCAACAAGGGCAATCTTTTCACCCTTTTTAATACGAAATGAAACGTTTTTAATGGTGTCATCCTCTGCTTTAGGATAACGGAAGGTAACGTTTTCAAAGACTATTTCGGGAGCTTCGGTGGGGATAGGCTGCCCTTTATCTTGGGTAAAGACCTCGGGGATGTCAAGGAAAGATCTCAGCTCGGACATTTCAATGCTTGTTTTGTTAAGCGTTTTTAGCCTTTCGGATACATAACTGAGATTTTGGTGTAATTGGGTTATTATCCCGGTGTAGAATACAAAATCACCTGCGGATATCTTTCCGTTTGCTATGGAAAAAATAAGGAATACGTATCCCGTTAAATCACGTATAAGGGTCATAAGATGTCCCAAAGCCCTGACGGCATACGTAACTCTCATTTCCTTTTTAAACCAATATATATAACGGTCGTTCAGTTCTTTGAATGCAGACATGATCCAGCCCTTCATTCCGTAAAGGCGGATATCCTTTGCATGGTTAAAGCTCGCCGATTTGCTTTTAAGATAGTTTCTTTTGTTGTTTATTTTTGTAAGAGTTTTATAGTTTTTTGTTACCCATTTATTTGTCAGGGTACCTACGTAAAAGTCAAGAGCCGTCATTCCCACTATAAGGATGAAGAGTAGCGGGTTAAGTGCCAGTAATAAGGCCGAAAATGTGCCTATTGTCGTGAGGTCGGCAAATCCTCCGAAGATGTTATCGAACATCTGAAGAAAATTACCTCCCATGTATCCCTTTGACCTTTTTGCCAGATTACTGACGTCAGGACTTTCGAGATGGCCGTAGTCAAGTTCCATCATTTTATCCGACCACATTTCGGTGTATCTGAAGCGATTAAGTATACTCTTTTTAGCTACGTCGCCATAGGTTATGCCTGAAATAATATTGATAAAGGTAATAAGCAGCAATAATCCCCCTATATAAAGAACGTATTTTTGCGGAGTAATTCCGTCTATGATAAAATCAACTGCAACCTTTGCCAAATAGGCAGACATCATAGATGCTGCTGTGTTGAGAGGTATTCTTAAAATGGATGAGAAAAGTATTGACCTTTCGTTTTTCCATGCCACCTTACTCATAAAGAGTATATTGGAAAACAGAGAATAGGCAGGCTTTTCTCTCTTCTTTTTATCTTTCTTTTCTTTCACTTGTTTATCACTCCTTAATAAACATCCTCTTCAAGTTCTTTTTCTTTATTAAAGGCTTCTATTCTCATGTCTTCAACAGAGAAATGCTCGTCGGCTGAAGTCTTTAGTTTTTTTATTGCAAAAATCGAAAATACAGTCATTGCCAATGGAACTGTAAAAAGGAAATACATTGCCGTGAGTACGCCTTTACCCACTGTATATGATAAAAACAGCATAATTTTCCACCCCTTTTTATTTAAATGCGAAGATTACCTGTAAGGTAAACCAGACTGCCAGAATAACCGATGCGGCTGTGATTACAAGTGAAATTTTATTTATCACAGCAGCAACCTTCCCGTAGTCGGAGCGTTGGGCATGATATGACAGGTTAAAGGTGGCGAGCCCGCAGACCGTAATAGATATGGCCACCACGTATCCCCAAAAGATATTCATAACGTCCTGGAATACTGCTGCGCCCTGAAAAAGGGAGTTTTCAAACCTCGTATAGGGGTCTGTTATATAAAAATACAGAGTTATTGCAAGAATTATTATGCCTATTGTACAAACTATACAGCCGTAATAAAAGGGGCGATTGTATAGGTTTTTAATGGGGGATTTCATAAATGCATCAACACCTTCATCGGATTTCTCTGATGAAAGTATATCATGAAAATAACCGTTTGTGCTGTTTTTGGCGCAAACGGTTGGTTTTTTAGCGTGAGTTGTTTAATGGCAGCATAACTTCAGTGGCAAAGATATCGTCCTCGTGTTGTCTGTTCACGAATCCTTGATATTTATCCGCGAGCCTATCTATGCGCATAAGTCCCAGGCCTGATTCTGTATCTGTCTTGGACGATACGTAGGATGCTCCGTTTTTATGTATACTGTTTCCCATAGAATTTGTTACGGAGATATACAGTTGTCCTTTGAGTATACCTATGAATATACGGATAAATCTTTTTTCTTTATCCTCTATCCTCAAACAGGCTTCCATAGCGTTATCGAGAAGATTGCCGATTATGGCGCAGAGGTCTATTTGAGAGATTTCAAGAGATGGGGGGACTACCGCCTTTGCGTTCACGGATATATCTCTGCTTTTTATCAGTGAAAGCTTACTGTTTAATATGGCATCAACCATTACGTTCCCCGTCTTTATTACAGTGTCTACGGTGGTAAGGTCATCGTTAAGCATAAGGAGATATTCTTTCATCTCTTGGGGCTTATCCGTGAGGGCAAGCATCGTTTGGATGTGGTTATGATAGTCGTGTCTCCAGCCGCGCATAGTCTTGTAGATGTTCTGTACCTCGTCGCAATGTTTCGTTATAAGGTCATTTTGATATGCGGCTATGCGGCGGTCTATGGCACGCCCGAATATGAGGTCAAATAACTTCATTTTGTGACTCCGTATAGTATTTGATGAATGCTTGATTTACGTCTTTATAGGCACTTCTTGCAAGAGGAACCATTTCTCCTCCGTCAAGTATAACGTCAGTCTTTGATATTTGGGATATGTGTCGGATATTTACAAGATAAGACCTATGGCAGCGTATAAATCCGTCACTTAAATTTTTCTCGGCTTCTGCTATGGTCATTCTTGTTTCATAGACTTTATCTTCGGCGCATATACGTAACATATGAGATGCTGCTTCTACGTATTTGATTTTCTTGACAGAGAGCTTTATCTGTTCTCCGCCGGATTGGATAAGTATATGAACATCTGCTTTGTTTATGTTTTGGGTTGCTCTGTTAAGAACCGAGAAAAGTTTGTCTTCTTTTACCGGCTTCATAAGATAGTGAAGGGCGGAAACGTCGTAGCCCTCCGATATAAAATCGGGATATCCTGTAATGAATATGATTTGAACGGTACTATCCACAGCCCTTATCTGCTTTGCCAGGTCGATACCGTTTATCCTGTTCATTTCTATATCAAGCAATAGAATATCAAAATCCTTTTCGTCTTCATAATTAAAGAGAAAGGCTTCTGCAGAGGAGAATCTTTTTATGCTCAAGGCGGCAGAATTTTCATATCCCCATCGATTGACGATATCAGCGACGTATTGCGTGTCTTTTGCGCTGTCATCACATATGGCTATTTTGTAGGTCATTTGTTTATCCTTCGAAATTTGTGTTGCTACCATTATACCATAGTGCGCAGAAAAAAGCAAGGGATAATTTTTATAAATCAATTCTTGGTGCGTCACAAAAAATTCACAAAGAAATTTGCAAAAACCTATTGCATTTTTGCAAAAAGTATGATATACTATCCTCACCAAGGTTGTGTAGACAACGAAACGAGGTAAAAGAATGACAGTTTTAGAAAAAGCAATGTCCATTCCTCTGTTCCGTGGGCACAGCAGTGAAGAGGTTGAAAAGATACTCCGATGCACGGGAGCTGTTGTCAGCAGCTTTGAGCCGGGTGAAAAAATATTATCCTTCGGTGACCCTATAAGCAGGGCGGGGATAGTGGTAACCGGCAGAGCTGAAACCCGACGTACTGATACACTGGGGCATTCCTATGCGGTGACCGTAGCGGGTATAGGAGAAATTTTCGGGCTGGCGGTTGCGCTTCCGGACACGAGAGATGGGCTGACCGTCCACGCGGGGAATAAAGGGTGCGAGGCGTTGCTCATAGATGCTAACACCATTCTCTGGGGCTGTGACAACTATTGTGATTCACACAAAAAGATGATGTTTAATCTGCTGACGATGATGAGCGGCGAACAGCTTAATCTTCTTAATAGGTTGAGATACGTTTCCCGACACAACCTCAGGGAAAAGATAACGTCTTATCTTACGGATATGTACCAGAGGGCAGGGGACAAGGAATTCGACGTTCCAGACGACCGTCAGGGTATGGCCGACATTTTGGCGGCTGACAGAACGGCTCTTTCGGCTGAGCTTTCGAGAATGAAGGCTGCGGGGCTGATAGATTACCGTAAAAACAGATTTATATTGCGCGACAATTTCTTTATATAAAAATTTAATTGATGAATGGAGATAATTTAAAATGAAAAAATGGAAATGTACAGTTTGCGGCGAAGTAGTAGTAAGTGAGAATCCTCCTCAGGCTTGTCCTCTCTGCAAGGCTCCCGCTGAAAAGTTTGTAGAAGTAGTAGAAGATACCGTTACCTGGGCTTCCGAGCATGAAGTAGGTGTTGCAAAGGATGCTCCCGCCGAAATCATTGAAGGTCTCCGTGCTAACTTTAACGGCGAATGCTGCGAAGTAGGTATGTACCTCGCAATGTCCAGAGTAGCTTTCAGAGAAGGTTATCCCGAAATCGGTCTTTACTGGGAAAAGGCTGCTCTCGAAGAAGCAGAACACGCTTCCAAGTTTGCAGAGCTTCTCGGTGAAGTAGTTACTAACTCCACCAAAAAGAACCTTGAATTGAGAGTTGCTGCCGAAAACGGTGCTTGCGAAGGTAAGTTTGAGCTTGCAAAGATGGCAAAGCAGCTTAACCTTGACGCTATCCACGATACTGTTCACGAGATGGCAAAGGATGAAGCAAGACACGGCCGTGCATTCGCAGGTCTTCTTGAGAGATATTTCGGCAAATAAAAGCCTCCTTAAAGATATAATGTGACCTCCATTTCCCGGCGGGCGGTTCTTCCGCCTGTGGGGAAATTTATGTTTAGTGGTGGGTGAATTTTATGAAAGAATGTTTTAGCTGTGGGAATGAGGCTCTGGGAACTATCCCCGTTGGCAGAATAACCGAAAAGCTTGATGCTCTCTTTTCCCGCAACGACCTTGCAGGGGCGGAGGTGGTTCTTGATTATTGGGACGGCGAGGCCCGTAAGCTTGAGGATATGAGAGGTCTTGTCACCGTACTTAGTGAAAAGGTTGGTCTTTACAGACGTTTGGGACAGTACGAAAAAGGGCTTGAGGCATGTGAGAACGCCCTGGCAACTCTCGATGCCTTGGGGATCCGCAATACCATTTCCGGCGCTACTGTGATTCTCAACTGTGCCACCACAATGAAGGCATTCGGTAAGGCTAAAGAGGCTCTCCCCCTTTACGGAGAGTCTAAAAACGTTTTTGAAAGCGCACCCGATATTGACCCGTTTTTGCTTGCGGGGCTTTATAACAATACGGCTACGGCGTATTCGGAGCTTGGTATGATAAGTGAGGCTGAGGATCTGTATCTGAATGCTGTGGAGAAGCTCAAATCAAAGGGAGTGTGTGGCGAAATCGCTGTATCCTATGTAAATCTTGCGGTGATGCTGGCCGATGCAGATCCATTTGACGTGAAAGCTTACGAGTATATGGATATGGCGGAGACACTCCTTCTTTCGGAAGATTTACCACACGACGGAAATTATGCTTTTATCTGTTCAAAGTGCTTTCCCGCTTTTTCCCGATTCGGGTATTTTGTAACGGCTGAAGAACTTGAAAAGAGGTCGAGGGATATATATGAAAGGGATTGAAATTGCCCGGCGTTTTTTTGAGCAAGAGGTAAAGCTCATGTTGGAGAGGGATTTCTCCGATTATATGCCATATATTGCGGTAGGACTTGTTGGGCACGGGTCTGAATGCTTTGGGTATGACGATGAGATATCCGTTGACCACGATTACGGTGAGGATTGCATTATCTGGGTGACCGATGAGGTGTTCGATAAGATAGGATTTTCTCTCCAAAGAGCCTATTCAAGGCTGAAAAACGGCTCATCTGCTAAAAAAAGCGCTGAAGGGTCTTTCTATCGCGGAGTTGTGTCGGTGGGGGATTTTTATATGGAATATACGGGGCGAAGAGGTGCTCCCGAGACTATTAACGATTGGATGTATACCCCCTCGTCATATTTTGCAGAGGCTGTCAACGGAGAAGTCTTTTATGACGGAAACGGCCTTTTTACTTCCATAAGAAATACCATCCTGACGGGAATGCCCGAAGAGGTGAGATTGAAAAGAATAAGCCGTCACGCTATTTTTGCTGGCCAGTCAGGACAGTATAACTTTTCACGCTGTCTTGCCCATGGAGAAAAGGGTGCGGCTGGAATAGCTCTGTCTGAGTTTGTTCAAAACGCGGCAGAAGTGATTTTTCTTCTTAACCGAAGATATATGCCATATTACAAATGGATGTTCAGGGCTATGAGAGAGCTTTCTTTGCTTTCTGATATGGCGGAGCCTTTGGAGTTTCTTCTGTCCGAGCCAAACGTGGGTGATGGCGGCGGTATTAAGGCCGAAATAATTGAGGATATAGCGGCCGCAATCTCCAAAGAAATGGCCAATCAAGGACTTATCTCGGATAACAGTACCTCACTTGAGGCTCACGCCTTTGAAATAGCTAAAAAAATAAAGAACCCCGATATTCGGGGCGAACATATAATGGGATAAAGAGAAGTATCCGCCTGTTTAAGGGCGGATACTTTTAATTTATTCTACAGTAACGGACTTCGCGAGATTGCGAGGCTTGTCAAGGTCGATACCTTTAATTGATGCCGTATAATAGGCAATAAGTTGCATTGGAAGTGCTGTAAGCAGGGGAGAAAACAGGTCGTTTGTATCGGGGATTTTGTAGTAATCATCACAAAAATCGGCCTTAAACCCATCTTTGATTATGCCGAAGGTGTAGGCACCTCTTGATATAACTTCTCTGACGTTGGATTCTGTCTTTTGCTGTAAAGTAGTTTGGGTTGACAGGAATGTAACGGGGGTGTCTTTTTCAATGAGAGCTATGGGACCGTGTTTAAGCTCACCGCTTGGGTAGGCCTCTGCGTGAATATAGGATATTTCCTTAAGTTTGAGGGCTCCTTCCATGGCTAAAGGCGTATCGCCACCCCTGCCGAGATAGAATACGTCAGTTGCATCTTTTATGCGGCTGCAAAAATTCCGTATAACCGAGTGGTTGTTTAGTATGCTTTCCATAAGAGATGGAATTTGAGTCAATTCTTTTTTGTATGAATCTATTTCATTTGTGGAAATGGTATTATGCTTTTCTGCCCAGAAGAGAGCAAGAATATATAATGCCGCCAACTGTGTGGTGTAAGCCTTTGTTGATGCCACGGCTATTTCGGGTCCCGCATTTGTGTAGATTACTCTGTCAGCTTCTCTTGATACCGTACTGCCTACTACATTTGTCAGCGCAACGGTAGTTGAGCCTTGCTCCTTTGCCAGACGAAGGGCAGCCAGAGTGTCGGCCGTTTCTCCCGACTGGCTTATAACTACCGTAAGGCAGGATGAATCTATAATAGGATCCCTGTATCTGAACTCGGAGGCAATATCCACCTCCACAGGAATTTTTATAAGATTCTCAATTACTTTCTTCCCCGTAAGTCCCGCATGGTAGGCCGTTCCGCAGGCAACTATATAGATTTTGTTTATATTTTTTATCTCGCTTCCGTCAAGCCCTTCTATGCATATGGGTGTACCCAAGTGTATCCTTCCCGCAAGGGTGTTGCGGACGGCAAGGGGCTGCTCGTAGATTTCTTTTAGCATAAAATGATCGTATCCACCTTTTTCCGCCGCGGATATATCAAAATCTACTCTTTGTATCTCACGTTGTAATCTGTTTCCCTGCAGGTCGAATACTTCTACCTTATCTTTTTTTAGAATTGCACAGTCTCCGTCCTCAAGGAAGAGAACGTCACGGGTGTGTTCAAGTATGGCGGGAATATCCGATGCTATAAAGTTTTCGCCTTCGCCAAGCCCTACTATAAGGGGGCTGTCTTTCTTCAGGGCTATCATTACGTCGGGCTTATCCTGTACCATTATTCCCAAAGCGAAGCTACCATTTAGCAATGCCGCAGTTTGCAGTATAGCCGACAGCAGGTCATCTTTATAAAAATAACTTATGAGGTTGGGGATTACTTCCGTGTCCGTATCGGAAATGAATGTGAAGCCTTTATCTGTCAGAAAATTTTTCAGCTCTCCGTAGTTTTCTATTATTCCGTTATGAACCACGACAACCTTTCCGTCGTTGCTGAGGTGGGGATGGGCATTCTTTTTTTCGGGACTTCCGTGGGTTGCCCATCTTGTATGTCCGATACCTGATGTGGCCCATAGCGTTTTGTCCGCTATTTCTTGCTCCAGTGCGGAAATTCTTCCTTTTACCTTGTATGTGGCTATTTCATCATTTGCGGATAATGCAATTCCCACAGAGTCGTAGCCTCTGTACTCAAGCCGTTTAAGTCCGCTAATAAGTATGGGAGTGGCGTTTTCGGTGCCGATGTATCCTATTATGCCGCACATATCCTATTTCCCCTTTTTATCGTTTATTTCTTATATTATGCGTAAGAAAAAAATGATGACACTGGGAAAATATAGAAAACTACCCCAATAGACTTTGATGTCTGTCGGGGTAGTTTGTGCTATTTGAGAAATTGGAATTTACTTGACATTCCATAAAATAACAGAGATTGCTATGAATGACAATGGGATTGTCAAAACAGACAGCTTCTCGCGTATATTGTTTTTCGCTTTCTGGGATGTAAAATTATAAGGTTCTTTCCATAGTTTAGTTACAGAAAGCAGAATATAGGTTGTCCAATATATGCACGAAGGAATTGCCACAATTCCCGTCCAGATACCGTTGGATAAATTAATTTCCCTTTCAAAAAGCACAAAGCTTACCAAAGATAATATTGGACAAATATAATGCAAAATAATATTTCCCGTTTTTGCACTAAATCCAAACAAGAAATCGTCTTCTGTGATTGCAATTTTCTTTCCTGCTCCAAGGAATACAATAAATATAAACATTGTGGCCAGCAATCCGCAGGTAGCTACATATCGCAATCCCTTTACAAATTCTGGTATTGCTCTGTCAGATACTATACATACAATCAAGCAAATGCAGAAAATGAGGCTTACAATTAAGCCTATAAAATTTTGTAAATAAGTATAGTATTTCAGAATATTCCGTTTGCTCCTAATATGTCCAAGGGTGAGAAATTCGCAGAGTACAATTATTAAGTTTATTATGAATGCAATTATCAACATAAACATTTTCTCCAGGAAATTCAAGGTTATTGTTCTGCGTTTTGTTTAATTATTCTCCTTCTCTAATAAGCAACTCCGTGATTATCTCGTTGGATATAAGCCAACCCTTTGGCGTCAGGCGGAATATGCTGTTTGAGGTTTCCGCAAATCCATTTTTACAGAGCATATTTGCGTATTCAATGCTCTCTTCAGTAAGGCCGTCAATGAGGATTCCTTTTGATGTTCGGAGTCCGAAAATAAGATTTTCTTCCTTTAGTGAAGATGATGTTTCCTCTTCTTCGATTATCCTTCCTATCTGCCCATACTTTTTAGCAAACTCTTCGACGTTGCCGGGGTATCTGTACCGTATACCATTTTCGTATCCGCAGGCACCTGCACCGAAAGCTATATATTCGCCGCCCGTCCAGTAGAGCATATTGTGGCGGGAGTGCTTGCCGTCAAGAGAAAACGAGGATATTTCGTAATGCTCGTACCCAATTTCCTTCAAAAAGTCTGATGTTTTCAGATAAAGCCTTTCGGAAAGCTCCTCCTCGGCCTCGTTTACACCCTTTTTGCCGAAAACCGTATTTTCGTACACCTTCATAAGATATGCCGATATATGATTTGGCTGTAAAGTCTTACACCTTGATAGGGATAGCTCCAAACTACCTTCCGTCTGTGCAGGAGTACCCAACATAAGGTCTACCGATACGTTATCAAAGTGGTTTTTTGCGATAACCACAGCATTTTCTGCCATTTCGGTGGTATGGGCTCTGCCTATGGAAATCAGCTCGTTTTTATCAAAGCTCTGTACCCCTAAACTGATACGGTTAAAGCCTATAGCCTTTACACTCCTTGCGAAATCTTGAGTGAAATCCTCGGGGTTACATTCTATGGTTATCTCTGCATCGGGGGTTAAATTATACTTTTCAAGGGCCGAAAAAATCCGTCCAAGCTGTTTTTCAGTAAGCATGGACGGAGTACCCCCGCCGAAATAGATACTTCCGACGGGGTTTGTATCTGTTTTTGAAAGGCCTATCTGCTCTGTGAGCGCAAGGACGTATTCTTCCACAAGGGCAGGGGATGCTCCACGGGAATAGAAATCGCAGTATGCGCATTTTTTCGCACAGAAAGGAATGTGCAGATAGATACCTTTTGGATTCATTGAAATGTGAGCAATAGCATCAGTCGTCAAGCTTGAGGACTGCCATAAAGGCTTCGGGAGGTACTTCTACCGATCCCAGCTTGCGCATACGCTTTTTACCTTCCTTCTGCTTTTCAAGCAGTTTCTTCTTTCTGGTTATGTCACCGCCGTAACATTTTGCAAGAACGTCTTTTCTCATTGCTTTTACGGTTTCGCGGGCAATTACCTTGCCGCCGATGGCAGCCTGAACGGGGATTTCAAAAAGCTGACGGGGAATATTTTCCTTAAGCTTTTCGGTTATCTTTCTTCCGCGGGAGTAGGCGTGTTCTGCATTAACTATAAATGACAGAGCGTCGACCACGTCGCCGTTGAGAAGAATATCCATTTTAACAAGCTCGCCCTTGCGGTACTCTTTAAACTCATAGTCAAAGGACGCGTATCCTCTGGTGCGGGACTTAAGCGCATCGAAAAAGTCGTATATTATCTCGTTAAGAGGCAGCTCGTAATGGAGATTTACACGGGTGTCGTCTATATAGGTCATATTGATGAAGGTACCGCGTCTTTCCTGGCAAAGGTCCATAACTGTTCCCGTATAAGAGGAGGGGAGGATTATGTCTGCCTTTACAATGGGCTCCTCTGCCATCTGGATTTCAGAGGGGGAGGGGAATGATGCGGGGTTATCTATATAGTTAACACTGCCGTCGGTTTTCGTAATTCTGTATATAACGCCGGGAGCTGTGGTGATTATATCGAGGTTGTATTCTCTCTCAATACGTTCCTGAATTATCTCCATATGGAGAAGACCCAAAAATCCGCATCTGAAGCCAAACCCGAGGGCTGTGGACGCTTCGGGCTCGAATACCAGAGAAGCATCGTTAAGTTGAAGCTTTTCAAGGGCTTCTCGTAAGTCTTCGTATTTTGCGCCGTCAGCGGGATATATGCCCGAGTATACCATGGGCTGAACCTGCTTATATCCGGGAAGGGCTTCTGCGGCAGGACGGTTTTCCAAGGTGACCGTATCTCCTACGCGGGTATCGCTTACGGTCTTTATGCTGGCAGTGATGTATCCAACCTCGCCCGCGGTAAGCTCATCACAGGCACGGTAGCCTACGGGCTGCAGATATCCAACCTCAACAACGTCAAATACCGCACCTGTTGACATAAGCTTCATTCTGTCGCCGGCCTTTATTTTACCGTCAATGATTCTTACGTAAACGATAACGCCTCTGTAGCTGTCGTAAACAGAGTCAAAAATAAGACCTTTCAGAGGAGCTTCGGGATCGCCCTTTGGAGGGGGAATCATCTGTACCACCTGCTCCAATACCTGCTTAATGTTGGTGCCCATTTTTGCGGAAATAAGGGGAGCATCCTCTGCCGGAATACCTATAACGTCCTCTATTTCCTTAATGGCCTTTTCAGGGTCTGCGTTGGGAAGGTCTATCTTGTTTACTACGGGAACTATCTCCAGATTATTATCAACCGCAAGATAGGTGTTTGCAAGGGTCTGTGCTTCTATACCCTGGGATGCGTCTACGATAAGTATGGCGCCTTCGCAAGCAACGAGAGAACGGGATACCTCGTAGGTAAAGTCAACGTGGCCGGGGGTGTCTATAAGATTGAACACGTAGTCCTTGCCATCGTCAGCCTTATAATTGAGCTTTACGGCTCTTGCCTTTATGGTTATGCCTCTTTCACGTTCAATGTCCATATTGTCAAGAAGCTGTTCTTCCATGTCGCGTTTTGCAACGGTTTCAGTCAGCTCCAATATTCTGTCTGCCAAGGTGGACTTGCCGTGGTCTATATGGGCAATTATGCAGAAATTACGGATATTTTCCATTTAACGATGATTCCTCCGTTAATTGTGTGAAAACAATACTGTTATATAACTAATTAATTATACAATAAAATCGGGGGCTTTGTCAAGCCCCCGAAGAGATTATCAGTCAATTTTTATTCCGCAAATATCAGCGAAATCTTTCATGTTGGTAACGTAGTGGGTTGCGGTAGAATTCTTATAGAATCCACCTTCGTCAAACATACAAGCCTTGGTGCCGCCGTTCATGCCGGCAAGAACGTCTATTTCTCGGTCACCAACCATTATGGTGTCGTTAGGGTCAAGGCCGTTTTTCTCAAGAAGATAGAGAACTGCATCAGGCTTGGGCTTGAGGGGGAATTTTCTGTCAGCGGGGCATTCGCTGGTGACAAAGTCGGAGAAATACTCAAGTATTCCGTAGTCTGCAAGCATATCTTTGGTGTAGTTTGCAGAGTGGGTATAAAGATAGTTTCTACCGCCGTTTTCAGCAACAGCTTTGATAAATTCAACCACGCCTTTGCAGGGAGGGATAACCTTTGTTTCCCTTATTTGAGCATAAAACTCTCTGTATTTCTGCTTTATTCCGGGGCAACTTTCTCTATAGGGGTCAATGCCGTCGCCTATGGTTTTTTTCATTCTTGCATATATTTCTTCTGCATTATGTGCGGGGGCGTTGGGATAGGTTTGCAGAGCTTTTACCAAAGCTTCAGAATGGTAGGGGTAAGTATCGCTTATGGTTCCGTCAAAATCCCAAATATAGTTAGTGTAGAGCATTATTCTTCCTCTTTTTCTTCTATCTTAGATATATCCATTTCCTCTTCCGAGGCCTGGGGGAGTTTTTCTTTTACCTTTGCTTTGAATTCTTCAAGGGTCTGTGTTCCGGGCTTTTTGATCAAGAATATAACCACCCACATAACTACGGAAAGGGCGGCGATTACACCTACTATGGTAAGCATGGGCTTAAGTCCTTCAAGGTCAAGGCCTTGGTTAAATCCGCCGTTAACCGCAAGGGATTTGTATTCGGAAGCGCTGTATCTTATGGCTTCCAGAGCTCTTAAGGCCATCATTGTAGCTTCTCTGTCGAAGGATTCTTCGCCGCTTACGGAGGCTCTGAAGGAGCCGTCCTCGTTTGCAAACTTAAGTAAAAAGCTCATCAGATTACCAAATTCGTCGGTTTCTGCCACTTTACCCGCATCGGTAAGAATGAGAATCGCGTAGGCAACGGTCACGGGGGATGCAAATTCTGTTTCTTCGGTTTCAATATATGACTTTACGTAATCAACGGCTTTGTTTACCGATTTTTTCGCTTCGTTAATTATCTGCTGTTTGAGGGAGTCTTTTTCAAGAAGGTCGGAGTTTGTTGAGGTATAAGCCGAAAGAGCGGCAACTGCCCAATAGGTGTTTCTCATGGACAATTCTGATTCCATACGCTCTGCAGCCTTGTCATAGCTTACGGGAATAACAAGCTTTTCACGGAAAGAACCGTCATCGTAGTTTTGGGATTTTATTACGTATCTTATGGCTTTGTCTACGTCAAATTCTGCCTCTGCCGCCATAAGAGCTATGATTGATTTGCAACTGTCTAAAATGCTGTTTCCAAATGCTCCGCTTTCTTCATCCTGCATAGCAATAAGGGCAGACGTCAGGGTTTCAACATCGTAAGGCAATTCCTCAACGAGGCCATTGAGAGCAATGATAGCGCAGAGGGTATCGGCTATGCTCTCTGCCGAGGTCATATCAACTTCGGGGACGTTTGCTTCGATTTCAGCGTATATGAGAGATGTTTTTGCGTATATTACGTTCTCTTCCGCTGTTTGGGGCTGGATAATCTGCTCGCGGATATAGAGCTTTAATTTTGCCAGCTCGTTATTAACCTCCGCAGCAGAAAAAGATACCCCAAAGGAAAGGGTAAATGCCAGAGTAAGAATTAATATCAATATTTTTTTTGCTTTCATCTTTTTGGTCCTTTCAGATTTCTCCGCGGTAAGCTTTTATTACCGACAGCGCGCAAATGGGAGCTGTTTCTGCTCTCAATATTCTCTTGCCCAGAGAGAGGGAAGGAATATTTGAGTCGAGTATCTTTTGGGCTTCCGCGGGGGTAAAGCCACCCTCGGGGCCTGTCATAAAGGATATTTCGGATTTATAGATTTCGTTTTTTGCAAGCCATTGAGAGAGGAGATACTCGGCTTTTTCGTAGAAAAATACGCCGTTTGAGTTTTTCATTTCTTCCACAGCTTCGTTAAAGGTAAGTATTCCTTCTATCTTGGGAATCAGGGGGCTTCCGCATTGCATTGCGGCCATTCTTGCCACCTTTTCGTAGCGGGAAATCTTGGCGTCTTCCTTGCCCTTTGCAGATACCACACAGTTTGCAGAGGAAAAGAGAACTATTCTGGAAATGCCGATCTCTGTACATTTTTGAATGACTGTTTCTATCTTTTCTCCTTTAAGCAAGGCAAGAAAAAGGGTGGTTTTTGAGTTTTCCTTTTCTATGGGAGTCGCTTTACCGAGGGTTATAGAAAATCCCTTTTTATCGGCGGCGGTTATCTCTGCCTCAAAAGTGTAATTTTCGCCGTCGCTTAAGGTCAGCTTATCTCCGATACGGGGGCGGAGAGCGTAAAGATGTCTTTGTTCTTCGTCCGAAAGACGTATAACGTCGCCTTCATTTGCGGCTGGGATAAAAAAGAGCATAGTTGCCTCCGTCAAAATAATGATTACTTAATAATAATAAAGGAGGAATGTGTCAGTCTTGTGACACATTCCTTTCACCTTTGCGAAAAGTGGATAAATATCAGCTTTTGGCACTTTGCAGTTCTATCAGGATAATTTCGGGGCGGTTGTTTACTCTTGGTACAACAGTTCCGTTTCCGATGCCTCGGCTTACTATCATATGAGTGCTGTCCTTTACAAAGAGTCCTGCATCGTATTTTGGGAAAAGCCCTTGATTTGGCGCTATAATGCCTCCTATAAAGGGCAGTCTTACTTGTCCGCCGTGGGCGTGGCCGCTTAATGCAAGGTCAACGTCGGCTTCCACGTAAAGGTCGAAAAGCTCAGGTCTGTGTGATAAAAGAACCGTAAAATTGTTTTCTTCGGCCAATTCTTTTATGTCTTCCGCATTTATTGCACCGTCTATGCCGAGGTATTCGCCGTAGGCGGGATCGTCAAGTCCAACAAGTGAAATGGATACTCCGTCCTTTTCAATAAGGACTTTTTCATCGTGCAGTACGGTTATTCCCGCATCTTTCAAGCCTGCCTCCAATACGGCGTAAATTTCCTGAGATATCCATGATTCGTGGTTTCCAGTAACGTAGTAGCAAGGGGCTATTTGGGTGACATCTTTTGCAAAGCGCAAGGTTACATCCATTCCTTCGCCGTCAACAATATCTCCCGTTATTACTATAATATCAGGCTTTGCTTCAGTAAGCTCGGGGATAACGCCTTTTATCTTCTCGTTATGTAGGTCGGAAAGATGAGCTATTGTAAAGCCGTCAAATTCCTTTGGTAATCTTTCACTTGCTACTGTGTAATTGCTTACTTCAAGGGTTGTATTTCCCCACCATATCCATGCAATAAGAACTATGAGTAGAATCAGGATTACTGAAATGATAATAGCTCTTTTTTTTGTGAATATGGTACGGGAATTTGAGCTTTCAGTCCTTTTTTCTTTATCTATATCCGTAAGCAGATCGTAAAGGGTATCCTGTGAAAGGATTCCGCATTTCATGTCTTTGGGGAAATCCCCTTTTTCTTGTCGTGTGTAATCCGAAAGCCATGCTCCGCTTTTCATATATTTCGAGAGAATGGATACTTTATAGTGTAGCTCCTTGTCCTTTTGTATGTTAACGCCTGCTTTTCGAGCTTCTATCACTTCGTCCATATAAGCTTCCAGTTTGGCTATTCTT
Source organism: Eubacteriales bacterium (assembly GCA_045647025.1). Taxonomy (GTDB): domain Bacteria; phylum Bacillota; class Clostridia; order Oscillospirales; family UBA644; genus JAZQLP01. The sequence continues at coordinate 754 of JAZRLW010000157.1, read as the reverse complement.
TTTACAGCACTTTTGGTTGTCATACGCCTATATCCTTTTAAAGAGATCTATGATTTAATTATACATATAAAACAAAGACCTGTCAAGATATTAAAATAAAATGCCCAACCTCGGGTGAGGTTGGGCAAAATGTACTTTCGTTAAATTAGTATGCGATACCCTGAGCCTTCATAGCTTCGGCTACCTTGATAAAGCCTGCTATGTTTGCGCCTGCAACAAGGTCGCCTTCCATACCGTATTCCTTTGCTGCTGCAACGGAACTGTTGAATATGTCTTTCATGATCTGCTGAAGCTTTGCATCAACTTCTTCAGCGGTCCAGCTGTAACGCATGGAGTTCTGTGACATTTCAAGACCGGAAACTGCAACGCCGCCTGCGTTAACTGCCTTGGAGGGAGCAACTACTACGCCGTTAGCCTTGAGGTAAGCAACTGCTTCGTTGGTGGTGGGCATGTTGGAAACTTCAACATAGTACTTAACGCCGTTTTCAACGATCTGCTTAGCTTCTCCCATACCAACTTCGTTCTGGGTAGCGCAGGGCATAATGATGTCAACCTTTTCGCCCCAGGGCTTCTTGCCTGCAAAGAAGGGAACACCGAACTTGTCTGCGTAATCTTCAACTCTGTTGCGGCAGGAGTCGCGCATTTCAAGCATGAAGTTAACCTTTTCTTCGGTGGAGATGCCGTCTTTATCGTATATGTATCCGTCGGGACCGGAAAGGGTTACTACCTTACCGCCGAGCTCGTTAATCTTTTT
>JAZRLW010000156.1:0-2266 GCA_045647025.1 Eubacteriales bacterium | reverse complement strand
CTGTGAATAAAGCGTATGACTGCAAAAATCAAGGATTTTCGCGAAATTCTCATTCCTCATTCCGATTGCGGACACGAAAGAGAATACGCTGAGATGATGGCTGAAAAGCTTAGGGCATATACTGATGCCGATAAGGTTACTGTGGATCCTATGAATAACGTTATTGCGTACATAGGCGATCCCGACAAGTATACCATAATGCTTGAGGCTCACATAGACGAGATATCCTTAATCGTTCATGACATTACCGAGGACGGCTTTCTTCGTGTAAAGAATGTTGGAGGTGTTGACCGCAGAACTCTACCTTCTTCAGAGGTGTTGGTAAACGGATTGCCCGGTATCGTGTGCAATACCCCTCCTCATCTGTCAACCGATCCCAGAAAGGTTCCTGAATACGAGAGTCTTTACATAGATCTTGGACTTTCTGCTGATGAGGTAAAGAAGCTTGTTAAAATAGGTGACCGAGTATATTCCACCGCAGATATAGTTGAACTTCAGAACGGAAAAGTGGCTGCCAGAGCTCATGACGATAGAATATGTGCGTACTCCATACTCACCGCATTGAAAAAGCTTTCCACCTATATAAAGAACGGCAGCCTTGACTGTTGTATAGCTGTTCTTTTCGCTACGCAGGAGGAATTAGGCTCAAGAGGTGCAAAAGTAGGTACATATACGATAGATCCTGACGAGGCACTCGTTCTTGATGTTACACTTGCCGCAGAACCGCGCGTGAAGAGCTCTCTTAAAGTCGGAGAAGGTCCTGTTATTGAGCGTTCTGGTTACTTTGATAGACAGATGATTAGAGACCTCTGCAATGTAGCAAAGGAAAAGAACATAAAGTATCAGAGCGATGTTTCCGTTCGTTCTGGTGGTACTGATGCTGCTGCCGTACATATGACTTGTGCATATGTATCTACGGTTCTGATTTCTTTACCCTTACGTCATATGCATACTCCTTACGAGGTTATTGATATTGCTGACGTTGAGAGTACGGCATCTCTTATGGCTGAATATATTAAGTTTAAGTTTAAAAAGAGTGCAAAAACTAAAAAGGAGGGTAAATAATAATGGAACTCCTTAAGAAAATCTGCGATATTAACGGCGCATCAGGCGAAGAAGAATACGTAAGAGATTATATAAAAAGCCTTATTGAAAAGCGTTGTGATACTTACATAGATAAAGTGGGAAATCTTATAGCCTTTAAAAAAGGCCGTAAAACTCCCTCTCAAACAGTACTGTATGCCGCACATATGGATGAAGTCGGCTTTATGGTAAAGAAAATAGAAGAGGACGGCACGATTGTTCTTGATTCTATTGGTGTATCTCCCTGCGTAGCGGGTGCAAAATATATTAAAATCCGCTCCACAAAGAACCCTGATAAACCTACCTGGGTAAACGGTATTATAGCTCTCGATCCTATACATCATCTTAAGCCCGAGGAGAGAAGTATTGTTCCTGATTTTACAGAGCTTCGAGTTGACCTCGGAACTGCAAATAAGGAAGAAACCGAGGCTTTGGTTGAGCTTGGTGATTACGCATATTTTGAGAATAACTTCGGTAAGCTTGGCAATCTGATAAAGTCAAAGGCTCTTGACGATAGGGTAGGTTGCTACGTTATGATCAAGATGATTCTTTCCGATGATCTGGAATATGATTCCTGGTTTGCTTTTACCAGAAGAGAAGAAATAGGTATCTCGGCTGCTGACGCAGTCGCATACTCTCTCAAACCTTATCTTACATTTGTTTTGGAGGGTACTACCGCTGGAGATATTCCGGAAACTGACGAAACAAATAAGGTTTGTAAGGTTGGCAAAGGTCCTGCCATTTCATTTATGGACAGATTTACTATGTATGACCCCTACCTTGTTGAAAAACTGGTAGGTGTTGCTAGGGAAAATAATCTGAATTGGCAGTACAAATCTTTCGTTTCCGGCGGTAACGATGCCGACGGGTTCCAGAGAACTGGCGCAGGTGGACGAGTTCTTGCTGTGTCCTTGCCCTTACGATATATACATTCACAGTTGTGTGTAGGTTCGTTCGACGATATTAACGATATGCTGGCGCTTTGCCATGCGGCAGATAAAAACCTTGAAACATTTTTTGAGGAGGAATAAACAATGGATTTTAACGTTTATGATATAATGAAAGAACTCAATACTTACGTTTCTCCTTCCGGACATGAACGTAAGGAACTCAAGTTTGTAAAGGAAGCTATTGCTCCTTACTGTGACGATCTTTATTTTGATGCCAAGTCGGAGGCCAAGCG
>JAZRLW010000155.1:0-4922 GCA_045647025.1 Eubacteriales bacterium | reverse complement strand
CCCATACCGTTACCAAAGGTTCCATAGGCTTCTACGTGGCCTCCGGTAATGGTTACGGTACCGGTACTTCCCTCTTTATGGAAAGAGCTTCCGCCGCCGATAGCAACGCCGCCCACCATTTCATCGCAACCGTCCTTAACCGACGTTATGCCACCATTCTTTATGTATATTTCACTATGATTTTTGGCATATACGTTACCACCCGTGATGGTAATATCTGCTGAGCCGCCCGCGCTGTACCAGCCTATACCACCGCCAATGGCAGTACCCGTACCGTTACAGTGAGCTACTATATTACCCCCCGTAATAGACATTCGGCAGTATCCGTTACCACCAGCACCGATGGAAGTACAGTTATCGCCGTATGTGGAAAGTATCTGCAGATTACCGCCGGCGATAGTAAGATTTACAACGTCTTGTTTACCATCATCACCGCCGATAGCCGCGTTCCAGTGATTATAGTTGGTTGTTCTTTTTACAAATTCGTCTATATCGGCAGGATCCACCTTTATAGGCATATACAGAGTACCGCCGTCGGTAGCGCCGTCCCCGTTTATGTCGGTTATCTTAAGGGCAGAGCCTGTGGTTCTTACGTCGTTACCCGTGTAGTAGTAGATAGACTTTACGATATTCTCCCCCTTAAGGCGGATAATAACGTTCTTTTGGGTATCGATCGGCGCGGTCACCTGGATGGTACCGCTGGAATAACTACCCGCAGTGGAAGTGTTGGGTGCGCAGGTAGAATAACTTGACTGACCCATATTTACGCCGTCAAGGGTAAGGTCGTAAGGTCTATCTGGCCAATGCCCCGCAAAGACAATATTATTGGTGGTGATAACACTGTTATTACTTTGTTTTACAATATATACGTTAGACGGATCATGAGTGCCCGAAACAGCAACCCCGTCAGGGTCTATACCGTCATAGGTCGCAGCCAGGGAAACACGTTTTTTTGCAAGATCAAATACAACCACCTTGCCGATGGGGCCGATAGGAGCACTTGACGTACCGTTTACAATAACTCTTATATATGCACCGCTATCTGCAGGAGTAAGGTCGTAATATCTGAAGATCGCATCAGGAATATCAACGTATTCTCCGGCCACGGGATCCCACTTCTGCCATATATATGTCCCGTTTTCGACGGTAGATATAAGACGAGAGCCGTTTTGAATGGCAAGACCGGGCATACCCTCGCCTGCTGTGGGGGCGGAGTAGGTTACGATCATATCCCCCATTTCAGAGGAAGGAACGTCACCTATACCATCAATCTCGGACGAGGAAGAGGTATCCTCGACTATGGGATCATTCTCCAGCTCTGAAGAAGATTCAACATCAAAAAAAACGATATCGGACTCCTGTTCGGGGTCAACGTTAACAGTATCTGCAGAGGGAGGATTCTGGGAACCGTCAGGCTCCTCTGCAAAAAAGGCAATATCAAGGACGGTAAGGGAGAATACCATTGCCGCTATCATAAAAAACGCTACAAAGCGCTTGGATAAAGATAACATATTCTATTACCCCCTTTCTACTGCGGAGAGGCTTTATGAAGCCCGTTAAATATCGCAGTAAAATCGTAGACGGTCACACTTGAAGCGTCATCAACGAAAAACCTATAGGTGCGGGAAGAGTAGTCTTTGAGAGCAAAACTATCTCTATCGGTAAATTTACCTTCCGCGTAAAATCCCAAACCCTCGGTATTTTCAACGTAATTGACAACGGAATTGAGAATGGGATCGGTACTGTCGGGAATAAGTCCCGCAGGGAACTGAATTTCAACTTCCCCGATCATGTCCTCGGTCCATACTGTAAAAAGCAGATAATTACCTAAGGGATCTTCTGCAAGAGTCATGTATGCGTTTTCACCGTCGGGCGCAAGGCTGAAGGAGGCCGTAAGAGTTTGCATATAACCTGCTTCTCCCACAGCGGTAACAGTGTAACGCGCCCCCTGTACGATGTTGGATATGGTAATAACAGCTCTGTTAACACCGTCAGCAGGAATAACACCCGCGGGGGTATCTACAATGGGCTGAACAGCCGCATCGGTTTCAACGCTGACGGTAAATTTTATGTCACTCTCGGAATATCTCAGGTTGTCCGCGTTGTTTCCAATAAAAAAGGATATTTCCGACGCATTGGAATTAAGCACGTATTCCTTACCCTCAACTGAAAGCAAATTACTGGAAAAATAGAATTCCTTTGCCGCAACCACGTTTCTGCCAAAGGTCTCGTAAACGTATTTGGCCATAACTCCACCAACTGACACAACGGCAACCGCGACTATCGCGATGATGATACTGTATTTATTAAGCCATCCACTCTTTTTTTGCATCGGTTATTCTCCTTTCATCAATTTATTTGTTCTGCCCTAAGGGTTATTTTTATCAGGTCTACCATCCCCATGTAATCCAGGGATCCCTCCTGGGGCCAGATGATTTTAAGGGTATATGTCTCTACCGTATCAGCTTCCATAAAGAAGGTCTCGGCATGTTTATCAAGGGTTCCGTCCCCACCCTCCACCTCAAAGAGAAGGGGGATGTTATGGGTGAGATTTTCAATCGTTATAGTATACTTTATAGCAACGTCGCTTCCGTTGGTAACCTCAATAGCCGTCTCATGGATTCCGGGAGAGAGAGATAAAACCAACTCCTCGCTAAATCTCCGTCTACTCTCGGTTACTCTGAAGTAGGCTACCGTAGCGCCATCCTCGTTATAAGACCTGACAGCGTACTTAGCATAAAGTCCGGTTGTAAGATAGCTTGATATTACAGTGAGGCAGAACAGAACGAATGCCACAAGCATAGGAATATTTACTTTTTCGCTTATTTTTTTGCCGAACACCGTTCCATTCCCCCTTTCGTGTATTTATTGGGATAATTTCTTAAGTCTTTCTATCTCCTCAAGGAGCTCTTTTTGTTTTTCAGCCTCGTCACTGTCCGCGGTATCGTCCGGTCTGCGCCTAATTACCGACAGCACGCAGGCTATGGCGCTGATAAACAGTAGCGGGGCCTTCAGCACTTTTGCTATCCGTCCCAGACGGGGAATCCAAAACAGGGTCTTGGCCTTTATATCTGATATATCAATAGGATCGTCAGGTGCATTGTTTGCGTCACCCTGAACAATAACCGTATCGCCGTTTATTTCAATTATTCGGTGAACCACAAAACCTTCGCCCGTATCAAAAACAACGATGTCTCCAACCTCATAGGATGACGATACCGCTATAAATATCATATCTCCCTGAGAAAAGGTTGGTTCCATGCTTCCAGAGAGGACCTCCGCTGCACCGAAGCCAAAGGGGATCCTTAATTGAGCACGCATAAGGCTGGGAGAGAAGATCTGATATATGATAACCAGACACACGACTACACACGCTACTATAAGCACTGTAACACGGGCGGATGACCGTCTTTTATTTTTACCCGTTTCCATCCTGTGTCCTCCGAATTTAATCTATCTGAACTATGCTTATGGATAATCCGTAAGAAACGTCAAGGGAATAGTTTGCCCCGTCTACCAGAGTGGGATCATGGGCAAGCTTACCCAAAAGGGTATCTGCGGCGTCAAAACCGTTGCTGAATGCCCAGCTCCAGGAGAGGGTATATTCACCGCTACCTTCTTCCGATCCAAGCTGCCCAAGGTTTGTATTGGGATCATAGCTTCCGGACAGTCCATTCACCCCATCCTCGGTCTCAAGGTAAGCCCTAATATTATCCAGACTTCCCGAGGCTATCTCGATACTGCCATTTTTGAGGGACCATCGAAGAGGATAATAATCTTCCGTTAATGTGAAGGTGGCGTATAAGGGATTTCCGTCGGCATCAAAGCCCGTGACCGTGGTATAATCCGTATAGGTTCCGGCCTTAAGATATACGTCCTTCATATTCTCATTATTACCGTAGCCACCAAGCGTTATCTCTACCTTTACGGCAACCTCGGGACTTCCCGTTACGGAAAAGAAAACGTCGTCCATAGTTACGCCGGGAGCGACGATGCTTCTTCCCTCTTTGGAGGAAACGCTATTTGCTATCTGGGTGACAGCCGTATCTTCGGTTGCATAAGAGGATGAAAAATGTGAGCCTTCCGACAAGACCGTAACGCCCCATCTTGCAACCCTGACACTGTCAGTCATCACAACTTCCGTGCTATATCTGGCAAGAGTATTACCTATAAAGCAGGAAGAAAATATAACGGCAACAAAAAGTACACCGGCTAAACGCAAAATCGGATTACGCATCTTACGGAAACTCCTTTCTCTGGTGGATTTTTCCCTATGGAAATGTAGCACAAAAGACCTGCCATTCTCCTCTTTTTTTTGGCAGGGTTGAAACACATTTACTTTACCAGTAATGTCGCTTCTCCTTTTAGGAGCCCCCTCGACATTACTTGTATCTTTATTATATACTTTTTTATATTAGTTGTCAATAATAATATCTGATTTTTTCTGCATATTTACACAAAATTTGGAGGTTTTTATTCCGTTTGCCGCAAAAATTCCAAAAGTTTTATATTTCGTTGCAAACAAGGTAAAAATTCCTACAAAAAAAGTAATCCACCCGATCTCTCGGGTGGATATTTTTTATGATTAGATTAGAAATCAACTTCAGTGTCGTAGTAGCAGCACTTGAGGAGCTTTTCCATTTCTTCAACGGAGATTGCTCTGGGGTTTGAGCCTGTGCAGGCATCTGCAACTGCATTCTTTGCGATTTCGGGAAGTCTTTCGAGGAAAATGTTTTCGGGCACGAAGCCGTTGTCGCAGGGAAGGCTGTCAAGACCGTAATTCTTGATGCACTGGGGAATGTTCAGAGCATCGTTCATGCCGCGGAGATATGCGATGAGGTTTGCAACCTTTTCGTCATCGTTTGCACCGCCGAGACCCATAAAGTCAGCGATCACGCCGTAGCGCTTCTTTGCGGTTTCAT
>JAZRLW010000154.1:0-2525 GCA_045647025.1 Eubacteriales bacterium | reverse complement strand
ACAAGGGCCTTGACCTCGTTAAGATAGCTCCTCAGGCTACCCCTCCCGTATGCCGTATAATGGATTACAGGAAGTATGTCTTTGAGCAGTCCAAGAGAGAAAAGGAAGCCAAGAAAAAGCAGAAGACCATTTCCGTCAAGGAAGTTCAGCTTTCTATAAGGATCGAAACCAACGACTTCAACACTAAGGCTAACCATGCAAAGAAGTTCCTTGCAGGCGGCGATAAGGTAAAGGTTGTTATCCGTTTCAGAGGTAGGGAAATTACCCGTCCTGAGCTGGGTACCGAGCTTATGACCCGTTTTGCAGAGGCTTGTTCCGAGGTTGGCGTTATACCCAAGCCCTCCAAGATGGAAGGCAGAAGTCTTGTTATGATGATTGAACCCAAACCCGCTGCTAAATAAAAAACGCAGCCAATAAATAAAGGAGAAATAGCGATGCCTAAACTTAAGACCCACAGAGGAGCCGCAAAGAGATTTTCCATAACCGCAGGCGGCAAGGTTAAGATCAACCACGCAAAGAGAAGACATATACTCACCAAGAAGACCACCAAGCATAAGAGAGGCCTCCGCAAGGCTTACATGGCATCTCCTGCCAATGCGCCTACCGTAAAGAGATTACTTCCCTACGCTAAATAAGAAAGAAGAGGACACAGAAGATGGCAAGAGTTAAAGGGGCCATGATGACCCATAAGAGACATAAGAAAGTATTAAAGCTTGCGAAGGGCTACTTCGGTGGCAAGTCCAAGCTCTTCAAGACTGCTAACGAAGCAGTTATGAAGTCCCTTACCTACGCTTACGTAGGCAGAAAGCTTAAGAAGAGAGATTTCCGTTCCATCTGGATCGCAAGAATCTCTGCACAGTGCAAAGTAAACGGTATCAACTACTCCCGTTTCATGTACGGCCTTAAGAAGGCTGGTATCGACCTCAACAGAAAGATGCTCGCTGAGCTCGCTGTTTCCGATGCCGCTGCATTCGCATCCCTTGTTGAACAGGCAAAGGCTGCTCTTTAATTAACCGAAGAAGAGGGTGCCACGGAAAACGTTGGCACCCCTTTTTATACCGCAAAGAAGGAGTGAAAAGTAATGGAAAAATTAGTGGGCGCTATTCGCAGAGCCGTGGACGATTACGGTATGATAGCCAAAAACGAGCGTGTTGCCGTTGGCGTTTCGGGAGGAAAGGACTCAATGCTCCTTCTCACAGCCCTCAACCGTCTTTCCCGCTTTCACCCCCAAAACTTTACCGTGCAGGGCATAATGCTCAGTCTGGGTACACCCGGGGCAGACCCCTCCGAGGTAGCTGCCTTTGCAAAAGAAGAGGGGATAGATCTTAAGATAGTTCCTACCCAGATTCACGATATTATCTTCAATATCCGCAAGGAGTCTAATCCCTGCTCCCTTTGTGCGAAAATGAGAAGAGGCGCCCTTCACGACGCCGCCATAGAGGAGGGCATACGCAAAATAGCCCTCGGACATCACGGCGACGATGCTGTGGAAACCTTTGTAATGAACCTCTTTTTTGAGGGGAGAATAGGGTGCTACCGCCCCGTGACCTACCTTGACAGAAAGGACGTCACCGTGATTCGCCCCATGATTTACGTTTCCGAAAGGGACGTAAAGAACGCGGTAAACAGACTTGGCATACCCGTTATGCACAATCCCTGCCCCGCGGACGGTCACACCGAGCGTACCGAAATAAAGGAGCTTATCTCATCACTTGAAAAGGACTATCCCGGACTCAAACAGCGCCTTTACGGCGCTTTGCAACGCGCCGAGATAGACGGGTGGAAGGAATTCCCCAAGGGCAGAAAAGTCTACGAAGAAAAATAATCCAAAAGACGACTCTCAGGGTCGTCTTTTTTTCGCTATTTGGATAGAAAAAAGTAGGCCAAGGTCTTGCATTTTCGTTTGATATGTGTTATAATAAAAAATAATATACTGCAAGTATGTACCTTCTTGCACAGAAACGGAGGAATCCCCTATGTCAGAAAGAATCGGAAGAGCTAAGGTTTTCCTGTTATCCACAACCTACGACCCTCAGAGAGTGGTGGCCTCGGCCGCAAAGCTCTGCTATTCTTCATCGGATATTGAAGCCCTTGTTGAAAAGCAGTCCGAAGAAAAGATAAAGAGCTTTATCAATATGCTTGTGGAAATGGGTCACGAAAGCCCCATTGAGCACGCCGTATTCACCTTCGGTATCGAGAACGTTTCCCGCGCTCTCCTTGCCCAGATAACCAGACATAGGATCGCATCCTTCAGCGTTCAGAGTCAGAGATACGTAAAGTCAAGCCAGTTTGACTTTATCACCCCTCCCAGAATCGAGGCCATTCCCGAGGCTCTTGAAATATACGACGAGTATATGGCTCACGCCCAGGAAACCTACGATAAGCTTGCAAAGCTCCTTGCGGATAAGGAAGCCGTAGAGATGTTCGGCGAAAATCCCACCGAAGATCAGTATAAGAAGGCTGAAAAGGCCGTTCTTGAGGACGCGAGATTCGTTCTTCCCAACGGCGCCGCAACAAAGATGGTT